>NZ_CP178377.1:0-11066 GCF_047220215.1 Pediococcus siamensis | reverse complement strand
GCTGTACCTCCTAATGATTACAAATTAATTTTAGATTATGTTTATCAAGTAGTCAACTTTATAGTCCTACTTGATAAACAGACAAAACCTACTTGATAAACAGACAAAACCTACTTGATAAACAGACAAAACCTACTTGATAAACAGACAAAACCTACTTGATAAACTTCTATAAGCCTTGGGAGAGTAAGGCTAAAGAGGGGTCTAAAAGAGGTTTAAAAGAGGTTTATAAAAGAGATTTAAAAGAGGCACCACTGTACAAGATCAAAATCTAAAACAAAAATACAAAGGAGTGAGCCCAAAAACAGGCTCACATTAAACTCCAGTCGCTACGCTCCTTGCGCCTCACTCTGTTCGTTGCCTACAAAGGAGTGACAAGCCACATTTAATCGGGCGCTAACGCCCCGAACCCCGTCCAAGCTGAGCCAGCTTGACCGCTTTTTCACTCGCCGTTAGGCAGGAAAGCAAAGTTTCTACAAAACTTTGGCTTTCGCCATTTCAGTGTTAAGACTGGTTAAGAGCTGTCAATTCCTTATGCTCCCACGCTGCGCTCGTCCGCTACCATTGACAGCAAACAGTTAGTTTTTCTGAATCTCAACAAGAATCTAACTGCTATATTCGTTTTTAAGGGCCTTATTTCTCGTTTCTAGCGATTTTGAGACTGTTTATATATATTTATACCAAAACAAAAATAAAAAGCCCTCAGCAGGCTTTTAGAGGGCTAAATAACGAAGCCAGGACGATTAATAATATCTTCTTGTCTTTTTTGCAAAACATAAGTATACAGGGAATCATACAAATTCTTTTTGATCTCGTCAGGTTCATTGAAAGAAGCTTCAAACAATTCTTGAATATCAACTTGCCAAGGATCAGCAAGCATTTCATCAATGGTTTTTAATACTTTCTTTTCGTCCATCTTGATTACTCCTAACATCAAAATAATGATTTCAGTTTAGATTTACAGATTTTACAGTACCGTTATTCAAAATTTGTTACCAAACTTATAAATATTCTTTGCACAGAACGATTAAAAAAATGGCTTAAAACAGCTTAATCCGCAACACTTTTCAAATATTTAAAACATAACAATCTTAGTTTAGGTGCAAACATAAATTGAATTAAAAATATGCTCAATTAAATAACGAGAAAAATTGATTGTATGGTTATCAGCAGACTGAGTAAAACGAGGTCAATGTGCGCACTTACACATAGAATTTATTCTATGTTGTGCTAGGCCCATTAAAAGCCTGTATCAGAAGTCGCCGTTGGCGACAACAAAATCAAACCAATTTAACCAAAATCAATTTGGTTCAACATGTTTTCTGTACTTGCTTGATCCAAGCCCAAATAAGCTAAAGTCATTGATTCACTTGAGTGATTTAGTAAGTGCATTACTAGGCCAATATTGTAATTTGATTGCGTGTAGACCCGATAAGCCCCAGTTTTGCGCATCGTATGGGTCCCTAGATAATTAATTCCTAACAGATCGCCAACCTTGCTCATAATTTTGTAGAACTGTTTTTCCGTGATATGGCGTTCTGGGTGTTGAATGGACGGAAAGAGCCATTCAGAATCCAGCTGATGATCAAGTAGCCATTGACGGTACAATAAGAGCTCTGTTTGAACAGGTTTAAGGTACAAGGTATTAGGTTTACCAGTTTTTCGGTCGTGAATAAACGCATTTTGTTTAATAGAACCGTCCGGATTAAAAATATCGGCCTGTTTTAAGCGCATGACATCACTGACTCGCAGCAGTGTCGCTTTACCAACTTGAAAAATCGTATAGTTACGTCGGCCAGCTTTAAAGTTATTGAGTAACGTATCTTGAACCTCTTTAAGAACGTTTGAATCTTTGATGGGTAAGACAACTTGTTGCATAAGCTGTTAGTTCCTTTACTTTAAAATTAATTTAGTTGCAGAAAACCTAAAAATCGAATATTATAACGTAGTACGATGGTAAACTTAAAGGAGGCGGATTAGAATGAGTAATACTATTATTAAAAACAAGACAATTTCAACTCGTGTAACACCTGACATTAGTGAACGGGCTAAAGCTAATCTAGCAAAACAAGGGCTAACCGTTTCTGAGTATATACGCTTATCGTTAGTTAAAGCGGCCAATAATGAAGTTCGATTAGTCAGCTTTTTAGATTCTCCGGAAGCCTTAGCCGCTAAAAAAGAAGCAGAAACAGGGCAGGTCAAAAACATTGGTTCATTGACTGACTTTGAAGATTGGATCGATAAGTTAGATGCAAATTAAACAGACCAAATCTTTTGAACGTGAATTAAAAAAACTAGTCAAAAAACATTTCCCAATAACTGTCTTGAAGCCTTGCTTAGAAGCAATTGTTGAACAAGATGTACTTATTTTGAAACAGATTAAAGATCATGCATTAAAAGGAAATTGGCGTGGCTATCGTGAATTTCACCCTGCCAGATATGGAAACTATGGTAAAAATTATGACAACTGGATTGTTATTTATCAGCTAGATCATGATGAATTGATTTTGTTATTGGTTGCAACTGGCTCCCATGAAATCTTGAATCAATAGCTATAGTTTAGGGACACTTATAAAAAAATAAATTAAAATAGCCCCCAATATCTACATTATAGATATTGGGGGTTATTCTTTCAACGTTTTCGAGGGGGCATTTGTTAATTATAGTCCCTAATATAGGGACAAAGCTTATTTGAAAGTTTTTCTCAAACACATCATGTATTTTAGACTGTGCCACTATTATTCTCTGTTATACCAGCCAGAAACGCCCTTTTTTGTACATTTTATAAGTTCTTTTTTCAGTCAAACGTGCACGTTGTAACCGTCGTTTTTGCATTTTCCATCACCCCAAAGCCTTACTCGCTTTTTCACTTTAATCATTTATTTATATATTTCATATTAATGATAAGTATGCCGCTTTTACTAATAAACCACCTAATGATTATTGTGATTACAACAAAAAAATAAGTACCCACTCAAGACCATGCTGGTCAAGATGTGGCTACTTATTTAGTCGGTTATGATTGACGTTTGTCATTCAATTGTTTTTCTAATTCTTTAATCTTCTTCTGCTTGCGGCGAATGTACCAGATCAGCAAGATGATCAAGAGTAAAATCAAGAGGCCAATGCCGATATACAGCCACCAGTTAGGGCCCTGCTTCAAGACCGCCGTCGGATTCAGATTAGTGGCCTCGCCCTGCGTAATCACGAAGTTCTGCTTAAATTGCCAGTGCTGCTTCTTGGATTTGACCTTGACGACTGCGGTGTACTTGCCAGCCTTCAGAGCATTTTGTCCGGTTCGCACCGGTAATTTGTAGATTGAACTGGGTGCCATCTGACCGTTAGTCAAATTTTGATGGTAGACTACTTTTTGGCCGCCACGATGGTAAATCTTGATCTTCGTTTGGACCTTATTCAAGTAAGCCGCCGTGTGATTCACTAACGGAAAGTTGATGACGTTGCGGCCGTTGAGTTGCTTGACCGTGATTTTGTTCATCGTGAGGTGGTTCGTCGTCAAATCGCGATCACCATGCAGAACAACGGCTTCAGTATAGGCATACTGATTATTGACCGCGACCGCCTTTTTTGTTTCAGCAGCCGTTGCCTTTTTCAAGAAAGTCAGCCCACCAGCCAAAATGCCGTCATACGATTTGGCCGGCATCTTGATTTGAAACTTGACGGTCTTAACTTGTCCCTTATCCAGCTTAACTTCGGACTGGTCAGTCGTCACCAGTTTGGCTAAATCATACGGCAAATCCGCACTTTTATTTTCAGTCGCCCGCTGATAAGCCACCACACCATTGATGTTGGTCGTCGCCTTTGAAATCCCAACGTTGATCGTAATTGGCGCATTCGAGGTATTGTGCACCTTCACCGCAATGGTCTGGGTCTGTTTCGGTTTTAACTTTAAATCAAAGTACGAAACATTCGAATCGACTTGACTACTCGAACGCACCGGACTGATCTCAAATCCCACGGCTGAATCAGCCTTCGCTGACTGGGCCATGCCACCCATGAACAGACTCATCACACTGACTAATGCCGTTGCTAGTAATGCTCGCAATCGTTTCCCCACACTCATCACGCCTTTTCTCTCAAATTAAGTCAGGATATTGGTTCGACCAACATCATCATACCACTAGTAGGCTTCACGCTCACTTTAGTTAGATGGCGTATCGCCTAAGTTCCAAGTCAATGTTGTCGTGTAGCCTTGAGCAAGCTTAGGCGTTGCACCCGGAACAGCTAGTGTAGAACTGCCGAACGTAAACGTCGAGATCCCGTTACCGTCACCATCTGAAGCTGAAGCAACCGTGCCTGCAGCGCCATTAGTGGTCGTACCGCTCGTCGTCGTTCCAGGAGTCAAAGTGGCGTTCCCCGTATTAACCGTTGAATCACTTGAAACTTTGGTGCTAGCAACCGTCAAGGCAGCGTTCGTCAACGCTGAGCCACTCGCATCCGTCTTCGTATTGAATTGTTGGCCTTGTGCCACGGTCAATGACCAGCCGGCATTCGTCCCCCGCAAATCACTAACTTTTACCGTTGGCGTGGTCGAAGCACCCAAAGTCGCATCAGCTGCCGAAATCGTATTTTTCCCAAATGAAAGGTTCGTATTATCCACTGACAATGATAGTGTCCCACTTGAGAAGGTCACATCACCTGTCGAATCCGTATCCGCGGCGTTTGCAACCACCGTATTTGTCCCTAAAAGTCCAGCAACAACCATTAATCCCAAAACCATTTTTTTCATTACAATCGGCTTCCTTTCAAGTACCTGATTTATTCACAAAGAGCCTCAGCTCTGGTATAGTTAAATTGCTAAACAAAACCACATGAGAGAAGATGACTCTATATTGAAAAGTTTAAAGGAAATGGCATTAAATTTCAACCGCGCGTTTTATAATCAAGTTAGCCAAATACTTTTAGCTTGTAATTTGCCAAGACTTTTTTTATAAAAGCTTTGCTTTTTATTTTGCAATAAATAATGCTAATGTAAGTGACAGAATAATTAGAACGTGTTTGGATACTTTGACATTCGATTTGATTTTAGTTAAATTAGATCAAAAACAGGAGTTTTTAATCCATGAAAAGCTTTGCACACCATTATAGTAGCGACATCTCTCGTGAACAATTTGAACTAATCCGGACAGATCTAGAAGGCATACGTAAGCGGACTAAGCCAAGAAAGGTTGATTTATATGATATCTTTTGTGCCCTGCTTTATACCTTGAAAAATGGGTGCGTTTGGCGCGATTTACCCAGTGATTTTCCTAAATGGGAAACCGTCTATTATTACTGGTTACTTTGGACTAAAACGCCATCTCCTGCTGGTATCACTCCTCTGGATAAGGTTTTAAAAAAATTGTCAGCCAACATCGGTTGGCTCAGAAGCGTTCAGTTTATACATCGTTCATCATTCTAGATGCTCAAAGTGTCAAGAATACCGATCCTGCTGAAAGTAGCGGCTACGATGGTGGTAAAAAGGTGAGTGGGATTAAGCGCCATCTTGCTGTAGATATCAATGGGCTGCCGATGGCAGTCCATGTGACAACCGCCAATGTTTCTGAGCGTGATGGCGCCAATGCGCTACTGGCGTTAAACAAATCACAGTTTGACCTGGTTCAACGAGTAATGGCCGATGGTGGTTATACTGGTAACAACTTTGCTCAATCAGTTCAGGCAATGATTAACGCTGAAGTCATTATTGCTAAACAGAGTGACCTTAGGCACGGTCAAGTGACCCCGCAACGCTGGGTTATCGAACGCAGTTTTAGCTGGCTAGGAAAATATCGGCGCCTCTGGCGCAATTGTGAGCGAAAGCTGAACACCAGTAAGATGATGATTAGCTTAGCCTTCCTGCGAATACTCTTGAAAAGATTCTAAACACGTTCTAATTGAATATTAAATTTGCTAATCCCCTGCGCTTCGGCGTGGGGGATTTTTTGCGTAAAAACGCTCCCCTCACCTGATATTACTGGCAAGGGGAGTTATTGGCTGCGTGATAATGTAACATTATGAATTGCTTTTTAGTGAATCTTTTTGCTCAAGAATGTTGAACATTCTGTCAAATCTCAATTTTTCATTATTTTCTAGTCCATCAATTGATTCATTAACTAGCTTTTGGACTAAATCTTTTTGGGAATTTGCCATTCCAATATTAATAAGCGATGAGATTTGATTGCGAATGTGGTTGTCAACGCGAATATTGACGGGGAAAGAAGTGTTTGCGGTCTCCTTAACTACATCATTTCTAGATACTTGATTATTAACAACGACTTTTGCGCCACGAGTCAATTTTGGTTTGGCTGGCTCATCATGATTCAAAAGACCCATCTTAACTACCTAACCTTTCCACTATTTCTTGTGCGACACCTTTAAAAGCTTCATGTACACGACTGTCCCATACGTCTTTTGAATTATCTGTGATTCCGGTCATGTCCATACGCTTAATTCTTTCCATAATGGTTATTTTGTTTTTGAAAATACTATCTTCACCAAATTCTGCTATTGCTGATTTCAAAATTTCTTCGTCAACCTTAGCCTTTCTTTTTGATAACACTGGCAATATCCCCATCACATCAACGGACGACCCGAAAGTATTTATCAAAGTATCCTGTAAGTATTTTAGTAATATTTCTGCACCAGACAATGACCTTTCTTGGGTTTGCAATACCACAATGATTTGGTCGCATGCGAAGAAAGCTGTGTCATTTGGTAAGCTTATAGTTGGTGGTACATCGATAAATATGAAGTCAAACTTACTTTTTAATGGTTCTATTTTTGTTTTTAGGAATGAAACCTTTTCAAATTCAGTCGTCAAATTTTTATCTAAAAATCTATTGTACATACTAAAGTCGACAGCATTGGGTATTAAATCTAAATTGTCCATTATTGATATGCTTATTTTATTTAAATCAGTGTTGTCATTTAAAGCCGACATGAGTGACTTTTCAATTGTTATTATTTTATTATCACTAGTGTTACTTTTTGTTTTTAGAAATAAAGAAGTAAGATTTGCTTGAGGATCTAAGTCGATAGCTAAAACTTTATATCCCATTCTAGCAAGGCTATAGCTTGTAAGCGCAGTTGTAGAAGTTTTGCCAACTCCACCTTTGAAGTTTAAAAAAGAGAGCGTTGTTGCTGTCATGAGAGACCTCCGTTAAAAATTTATATTTTTATCATAACACACCTTTACAAAAGTGTTAAATGTGTTATAGTTTCACCTATAACAAAGTGTTAAATGTTATGTGTTAAATGTTAAATATATAATGTTATGTGTTAAATGTTATGTGTTAAATGTTCTAGTTGCCCATAAATCAATGTTTTTATTGATTTATGAGGTTAGATAGATTAGCATTTGTAGTGAAATATAAAAGAGCATATAAAAAAACACCCACTGACTGGAATCAGTGCGTGCCAAACAAGTTTGTATCGAATACTTGTATTATATCATGGCCGGTGCGATTTTTAAAGCCCTAGGGGACAAGCTGGGGTCTAAATCTAAGGGGACACGTTTACCGGTGCGACTTCAATAACGACCGGTTATATCACATAAGGCCTTAGACAATCAGGCTGGTGACGAATGGTGAGGGCGACCATTAACGGCCCGGGTGGTAAAACGATGCTTCGGCATGGTGATCACTAGTAGCTGTTAACCGAATAAAACTAAATACGTGTTATCAGCGTCCATTAGGGCGTTTTTTAATGGACTTAACCGAGAATGTAGGTTGATACTAATGGTTGGTAGCAATACCGCAACTGATTGTCCAAGCGATGCCCGAACGACCGAGCGTTACAACAGGTGAGTTGCACTCTAGCTAGATAGTCATTTTAACTTTGACCGTCTGACTAGGGTACAACTCTGCACTCAACCACTTCACTCCCTCGCATTACAGCAGGGGTAAACCAATAAGTCAAATAAATTGAATAAATACATAGAAGATTTCACTAACTTTTTTAAAATAAGAATACTGTTAAATTAGGATTTAAAATGATTGTTTCACCTATACCAATTTGAGTTCACAAAGTCAGAGTAACGAAACGTTGAGTTTACAGGTTACTTTGATTAATAGGGGTTATGTAAACTAGATAAACAAGTAAATAAAAAAGGTGGCAAAGCAATTAAGATATGCCACCTTTTTTATTATTTAGCATGTTTATACCCGGACAAGCCGATAAAATATAATATCGCGATTGGCACCCAAATCACCATAACAATTGCTTGTGAAGGAATCCAGGTTGCCAGGATAAATAGTACGGCTAATATTGGCAAAAAAATGTGGCCTAGTGTTCCTAATATCTTCCATAGTGCTAGAAAGATGACGATCATTATTAGTAGTCCCATTACAATAATTCCTCCAAATTCCCCAGCTTTTAGCGACATCCGTATCTGGTAAATGCGAGCGGCAGGAGTCGAACCTGCATCTGAAAGTATCTAGTCAGCAACTCAAAGGAGTACTATTCTACCGTTGAACTACGCTCGCATGTTGCCCGCTAGGCTGGTAGTGGGCGAGGGTGCTACTTGCTTTGATGCTGAACCAGATAGTTGCGAATAGCAAGAGCAAATAAGGCAATTGCCAGCGCAAAACATCCAATCATAAACACAATCCAACCGTATGCTTCAAACCAAACAATCACGTTCACTAATATCCCAAATCCAATGAACCACCATAGCCATTTAGTGAAAAATTTATATACTAGCCATCCGATGATAATAGTAAATCCAATTAATGCCATGAGAACGTGTTTGGATACTTTGACATTCGATTTGATTTTAGTTAAATTAGATCAAAAACAGGAGTTTTTAATCCATGAAAAGCTTTGCACACCATTATAGTAGCGACATCTCTCGTGAACAATTTGAACTAATCCGGACAGATCTAGAAGGCATACGTAAGCGGACTAAGCCAAGAAAGGTTGATTTATATGATATCTTTTGTGCCCTGCTTTATACCTTGAAAAATGGGTGCGTTTGGCGCGATTTACCCAGTGATTTTCCTAAATGGGAAACCGTCTATTATTACTGGTTACTTTGGACTAAAACGCCATCTCCTGCTGGTATCACTCCTCTGGATAAGGTTTTAAAAAAATTGTCAGCCAACATCGGTTGGCTCAGAAGCGTTCAGTTTATACATCGTTCATCATTCTAGATGCTCAAAGTGTCAAGAATACCGATCCTGCTGAAAGTAGTGGCTACGATGGTGGTAAAAAGGTGAGTGGGATTAAGCGCCATCTTGCTGTAGATATCAATGGGCTGCCGATGGCAGTCCATGTGACAACCGCCAATGTTTCTGAGCGTGATGGCGCCAATGCGCTACTGGCGTTAAACAAATCACAGTTTGACCTGGTTCAACGAGTAATGGCCGATGGTGGTTATACTGGTAACAACTTTGCTCAATCAGTTCAGGCAATGATTAACGCTGAAGTCATTATTGCTAAACAGAGTGACCTTAGGCACGGTCAAGTGACCCCGCAACGCTGGGTTATCGAACGCAGTTTTAGCTGGCTAGGAAAATATCGGCGCCTCTGGCGCAATTGTGAGCGAAAGCTGAACACCAGTAAGATGATGATTAGCTTAGCCTTCCTGCGAATACTCTTGAAAAGATTCTAAACACGTTCTCAGTCAATTAACTATATAACATTTTGGCTAATATAAGAAAGCTTTACCAAAAGTGCCACCATTTTTTATCGCTTCTATTTCTATACACGTCCTCTTCTGAGGTATTATTTTGTTGTTTCTGAAATGTCCCAGAAGTTTCAAGTAAGTCACTTGTTTTTTGAATATGGGCTTTTAACTCTCTATTTTCTTCTACAGTTGTTAATTGTAGTTGTTGTTGCTGATCTATTAATTTTGTTAGATGCTCTATTTGTTGGTCTTTGGCAGCAAGCTGTTTGTCACGTTGAGACTTTAAATCTGCTACTTCTCTTCTTAGAGTAGCGATTAGCTCATTATTTTCTTCGCTAGTCTTTGTCTCTTTTTTGCTACCTTATCTCTAATAATCCTTTCAGCTGTAAGGCTAATCATGTTTGTACCTTGACGATCTTTTTGTCGGTTCTTTGTTGGTAGTCTTTGGTAGCGATATTGAATAGTCTGCTTGGAGACCTTCAATTCATTAGCAAGTTCTCTAATAGTTTTAGGCATGATTTCCAAACCCCTTTCGGAGTTCAGCAAGTGCTTCTTGTCTTGCTTGATCTCTTATTTTTTTATCGTGCTCGGCCTGTTTATCAGCCAATGCTTGTTTCTCAGTAGATCCTAGTGGTAGGCCTTTTACTTTATCAGTAGCGCGCCATTTTTCTTGTTCTGTTAGTTCACCATTATGCTGAATATTAAAAAGCTTTTGACGCTCATCTTGTAATTGGCCTTGTGAGAAATCATTGGCATCTTTCTTTTCGGGTTTCCAGGTAAACGAATAGCCAATAACTGGTTTCCCACGCCCTTTACCATATTTTTTTCTAACCGTTAATCCTCTAAACAAAGGAGTTAATTCTTCTTTAATGGGTTTTATAACAAATTTATCGACGTTAGAGGGACTATTCCAGTAACTTTTGGGCATATCTAGTAATTCAAAAAAGTCTTCTTTAGAAAAATAAGCATATCCAGTGGTTCTGAACTGTTTTAGTAACCGAAACATTGTTTTTGCGTAACTACTTTTTAAATCTCTAAACTCTGCCAACGCATAACGAACCCAACTTTCAAGCTTGTTTAAAAGGGGTAAAGCACGTTCATAAACTTTTACGTCTACATAAGGTTCTTCTGCATCTCCATCAATTTTAAATTCTGTAAACAAAACAAAAAACTCTCGAGTTAATCCACTTTTACTTCGTCTACCAAAATGTAATCCCATCATTTTTTCATAAGTTCTCTGAATGTCATCTTCAAAACGGTTATTTGCAGTAGGTTTATAAGCACTTAGCTCTTTTAATTGATCAAAAGTAAAACGAATGGTCTGATCACTCTTATCACGCATACGAGAAATAATCGAAAAAAATAAATTCATTTCAACTGGAGTAAATTTTCGAAGTGGAATGGTATTTAACTCTGGATCATATTTAATAATTTCATTTCCCAT
>NZ_CP178376.1:0-37879 GCF_047220215.1 Pediococcus siamensis | reverse complement strand
GATTATCACCTCAAACACATATTAAAATAAAAGTACCTTTTTATCAAGTACAGAACTTATAAAGGTACTTGATAAACAGACAAAAGGTACTTGATAAACAGACAAAAGGTACTTGATAAACAGACAAAAGGTACTTGATAAACAGACAAAAGGTACTTGATAACCTTCTGTGAGCCTTGGGAGAGTAAGCCTCATGAGGGGTCTAAAATAGGTTTAAAAGAGGTTTATAAAAGAGGTTTAAAAAAGGCACTACTGTACGAGGCCAAAACCTAGAATCAAAAAACACAAAGGAGTGAGCCAAAAACAGGCTCACATTAAACTCCAGTCGCTATGCTCCTTGCGCCTCACTTCGTTCGTTGCCTAAAAGGTGTGGCAAGCCACATTAGTTCGGGCGCTGACGCCCCGAACCCCGTCCAAGCTGAGCCAGCTTGACTGCTTTTTCACTCGCCGTTAGGCAGGAAAGCAAAGTTTTGTAGAAACTTTGGCTTTCGCCATTTCAGTGTTAAGACTGGTTAAGAGCTGTCAATTCCTTATGCTCCCACGCTTTGCTCGTCCGCTACCATTGACAGCAAACAGTTAGTTTTTCTGAATCTCAACAAGAATCTAACTGCTATATTCGTTTTTAAAGGCCTTATTTCTCGTTTCTAGCGATTTTGAGACTGTTTATATATATTTATACCAAAGCAAAAATAAAAAGCCCTCAGCAGGCTTTTAGAGGGCTAAATAACGAAGCCAGGACGATTAATAATATCTTCTTGTCTTTTTTGCAAAACATAAGTATACAGGGAATCATACAAATTCTTTTTGATCTCGTCAGGTTCATTGAAAGAAGCTTCAAACAATTCTTGAATATCAACTTGCCAAGGATCAGCAAGCATTTCATCGATGGGTTTTAATACTTTCTTTTCGTCCATCTTGATTACTCCTAACATCAAAATAATGATTTCAATTTAGATTCACAGATTTTACAGTACCGTTATTCAAAATTTGTTACCAAACTTATAAAAATTCTTTGCACAGAACGATTAAAAAAATTGGCTTAAAACAGCGTAATCCGCAACACTTTTTAAATATTTAAAACATAACAATCTTAGTTTAGGTGCAAACATAAATTGAATTAAAAATATGCTCAATTAAATAACGAGAAAAATTGATTGTATGGTTATCAGCAGACCGAGTGAAATGAGGTCAATGCGCACTTACACTCCAAATAAATTCGAGTTGTGCTAAAACACTTAAACCTGTATCAGAAGTCGCCTATGGCGACAACAAAAACAAAAAACAAAACAATAAAAGAAAGGAGACAACATCATGGCAATTTTCCATATGAGTTTTCAAAATATAAGCGCAGGAAAAATGCGTAGTGCGGTTGCTAGTGCGAGTTATCGCAGTGGCGATAAGTTGTTTTCTGATAAAGAGGGTAATAGCTATTATTATGCAAGAGATGTTAAACCAGAAGCATTTATTTTAACACCAAAAAATGCCCCTGATTGGGCAAAAGATAGGCAAAAATTATGGAATGAAGTTGAGAAGAAAGATCGTAAATCAAACTCACGGTATGCAAAAGAATTTAACGTGGCTTTACCGGTAGAATTAAGTGAATCCGAACAGAAAGAATTACTGGCAAAATATGTGCAAGAAAATTTTGTCGATCAAGGTATGGTAGCTGACGTAGCAATTCATCGCGATCACCCAGACAATCCGCATGCACATGTGATGTTAACCAATCGCCCATTTAATCCTGACGGAACATGGGGAATTAAAAGTAGAAAAGAATATATATTAGATGAAAAAGGGAATAAAACATATACAAAAAGTGGGTATGCAAGAAATAGAAAAATATGGCTAACTGATTGGGATAAAAAAGAAAAAATAACTGAATGGCGTCACAATTGGGCTACCGCTGTTAATCAAGTTTTAGAAGCTAAAAATTTACCAGACCGTATTAGTGAAAAATCATATGAAGAACAAGGAATTGATGAAGTGGCAACACAACACGAGGGTATCAATTCACAGAAAGAAAAACGCCAAGAATTTAATCAAAATGTTAAGCAACAACGACAAGCAAAAGCAGAAGCAAAAAATGCTAATGAAAAAATCCATAATGAACGCCGTATGCAAACCTTACAGCGCCATTATTCATTTGATGAAAAACGACTGGTTTCACAGTTAAGTAATCGACTAAAAACATTTGTTAGCTTAGAGAACCTAGATGAGAAACAACGTATGCTGTTTAATTGGAAAAATAGTGCCATGATTAAGCAAGCAGTAGGGGAAGATGTGACTAAACAATTAGTTACAATTACACAACAAGAAAAGTCACTATCAGAAGCCAATCAATTATTGGATAAAGTCGTTAATCGAACCGTTTCAAAACTTTATCCTGACGTTGATTTTGAGCAAATAACAATGGCAGAAAAACGGGAGTTAGTTAAGGAGACGGACAGCGAACAAAGGGTATTTACAGGAGATGAACTAAAAGACCGTTTAGCCATGATAAGAACAAACATTATCAATCAACAGGTTCTGACGTTTACAAAGCGCCCATTTGCTAGTTGGTTAATGCTTGAAAAACAAGAACAGCGAGCTAAGGAAACTATTAGTGATATTTTGGCTAATAAAGGTTACCAACTAGCAGATATTAAGCGTACAAAGGGTACGCTGTTAAGTGACTTTGATGAGAAACAACAAGCTGTTTTAAAGAAGAATATCAAAGAACTTTCAGCAATAAATGAGACTAAACAAGTGGTTGATACGCAATATAACAACGTATTAAGTAAGACTTTCCCTGATATGAGCCTTGATCAAGTCAAAATGACTGAAAAAGAACGCCTATATACAGCAGTTGTTTATTATAATCCTGAACTTAAATCACTAGAAAAGCGTGATTTAGATCAGTTGAGAAATAATCCGCCTGTTCAATTCACGACCCAGGAACATGCCCAGGGACTTGCTTATCTAAGCGGACAGGTTAAAGCTGATGAGATTCAAAACGCTAATTTGTTACGTGTATTGAAGAATATGTCAGCAACGGTTGTAAAATGTTGGAAAATACCGATTAGAAAATGTCGGTTTTCCAACATTTTTTTACGGTAAACTAAACGTATCTCAAATTTGGAGGAACTGAAATGCGTTTAGATGTTGAACAGTGTGTCCAGCAATATATTATGAACAAAATAAAGCCCAACTTCGCTGAAATTGGTCGACGATATGGTGTTGATCCGCGAACGGTTAAAAGATACTACAATTTAGGGCTCACGCCCCCAGATGAGCAGCCACAACCCTTACGGCGGCCGAGTAAACTTGACGATTATCGAAAAACGATTGAAGAAAAGGTTCTAGAAGGCTGTTCGGCAACGGCAATTTATTACTTTATCAAAGAACGTGGCTATCAAGGAAAGCAAAGTATTCTCAGAGACTATTGTCGAACCATCAGAAAAGCCGCAACGAAAAAAGCCACTATCCGGATTGAAACCTCGCCAGGGCTTTCAGCCCAGGTTGATTGGAAAGAAGACTTAACATTGATTTCTCGGCATGGAGAGATTGTCAAAGGCAACATCTTCTTATATGTTTTAGGGTACTCGCGAATGAAATACATGCAATTTACCTTCAGTCGCAGCCAAACTACCTTTTTTGATTGCTTAACGAATGCCTTTTGGGCAACCGGGGGTGTGCCGAAAGAAATCTGGTTTGACAACCAAAAGGTTGTCGTCGATCATCATAAAAGTAATTTTGGTAAGCCGGTATTTAATGAAACCTTCGTTGAATACGCTAAGGACGCTTGTTTCAAGCCAATTGCTTGTCGACCGTTTCGGCCACAAACCAAAGGAAAGGTTGAGGCGTTGGCCAGAACTACTCAGCGAATTAAAGTTTACAACCATGAGTTTGAAGAGCCGCTAGACTTAGCCGAGATCGTTCATTTGACGTGTGATCAGCTGAATCATGAGAAGTCTCAGGCGACTCAAATTCCGCCTTATTTATTGCTTGATAAAGAAAAAGAGTATCTCCATGATTTTGATCATGACTTACTCGATGCCTATGCCAGCCAAACCATCGCAAGGAAAGTTAGCAAGGAATCAATGATTGTCTTTCAAAATCGGAAATACTCCGTCCCCATCAGATATATTGACGAAACCGTACAAATTAAACACGATGACAATACTCTATACGTTTATTATAACGGAGAACTAATTCGTTCTCACCCTATTTCACTGAAAAGATTTAATTATCTTCGCGATGACATGGAAGAGATTGTCCGATCAGACCTTTATAAGAATCGTGATGACCGAGTCATTGATGATTACGTCGACCGAAACCTGAAGATGTTTGATGAAATGGAGTGAGAAAATGGCTAATTACCAAGCGTTATACACCAACCTTAGACAATTAAAGTTAGATCGTTTCGCCGAACATTTAGGCTACCTATTGGATCATCAAGATGAAGCACCCAAGTCCTTGAGTGATGCCTTATTCGAATTGACAACGGCTGAGCTTAAATACCGGGAACAAAAAAAGATTAATTTGAGAATTAAACTAGCCCGCTTTCCATATGAAAAAACGTTAGCTGACTTTGACTTTAGCTATCAACCAGGAATTAACCAAGGGACAATTGAGGACTTGGGATCACTAAGATTCACCCAAGAGAATCAAAACATTTTGTTTATCGGCACCTCCGGTGTCGGTAAGACTCACCTAGCCACCGCCATTGGAATTGAAGGGTGTAAACAAGGAATTTCAACGCAGTTTATTCGATGTAGCGACCTCATCAACAAGCTTCAAACAGCACAAGTTCAAGGACGAAGCGAAGAAGTGTTGCGCCGGTATGCCCGTTTTCAAATTCTAATCATTGACGAGATTGGTTATCTCCCAATTGAGTCAGTGGGTGCTAAGCTGTTCTTTCAGCTAATTGAAAGACGATATGAACGGAAATCAACCATTATCACCACTAATATTCCGCTTTCTAAGTGGGGAAACACCTTTTCAGATAAGATGTTAGCTAACGCCATTTTAGACCGCTTGGTTCACCACGCTAAAGTCATCCGAATCACCGGTCGATCATATCGAATGAAGGATCATTTGATTGAAAAGAAGGATAATTCTGGACCTGATTTATCAGGTTTTAGCTCACAAAATAAAGAAAGGAGCAGTGAGACACTGTAAACCTTATCGGTAAAAAACAGCATTTTTTAATCGGCAAAAAACGACATTTTCACATCGGCGTTGACAGAATAGGGGGACACAACAGTTATTCATTGGGGAAGCAGGACAAGATAAAAAGATTTCTGCTAAGCAACTTGAACAGGCTAAGCAGGCAGTAAAGCAACATAATCAAAAGAATGATGATTTCCGAAAAGAGAATATGCCTGATTATCGAGCCGTTAATTATAACGAAAATACCCCAGCAAACTATATGAACAAATTATTGTCAGATACCTTAATGAGCTTACTTTACGAGAATGGACAAGACCACGAACTTAACAGACAAAAGAAAGCACAAAAAGAATTAGAATACGAACTGGATAAAAAGAAGCGTCAACATCAGAAGCACAGTCGCCACAGTGGTACAATCCATAGATAGGCTAGGTGTAAGATAGTTGTAATGAAAAAGAAAAAATAAATGGTGACAACGTAACCATTTTTGTGATATAATTTATTCATACAAATAAAGAAAGGGGGGATAGCATTTGAAAAATAGCAACGAGTGGCACACATTAGCGGAGGCTAGCCGAATTTTAGGAAAAAATGACCGCTATGTGAGTAATTGGATAAAGCGTCATGATGATTTCCCCAAGCCAATGCTAATGGATATTTCAGGTAAGAAAATCATTCATGATAAAGGTATTCAATGGATTTCTGAACACACAAAAAAAGAGGGCGTCCTCAAAAGCAAGGTTAGTGCTATTGAGGATAAATTCCTAAAAATGACCGTTTTAGGAAAACACCCTAACATACCATTTTACATGAGTATGAATGGATAGGCTAGATATACTTAATAACCATTTAAAGGGAGTGGCGCAATGAAGATAGAGAACTGGCAAGATGTGGACGAACATTTGGTAGTTGATAATGACAAAGCAATTATTGTTAAGGATTCAAAACTACTGGATAATCCCGAAGCGTTAAAAACCGAAATGCAAAGAAGCGGTAAGCCAGTCACAGAAGTTAGAAGTAAGTTAGTTCAGAAGTCAGTCAAAAGTAGGGTCAAAACCGATCCAATAAAAATCAGTGCTTGGTTTGACCGTAAACATGAGAGTGCCAATGCTCAAAAAGCCGAAAAGCTGGTAAGTAATAAGCCAACTCATCAATATAAGCAAATCAAAAATGAAATGACCTTTTTTGGTGAGAGCTTCTTGGAAGGCTTCTTAGGCTTCTATGGCTTAGAAGTTGATAACGCCTTAGGCCGTTATGAACATAACTTGCATGTCCTAGAGACCCAAGAGTTAGGCCAGTCAGAAAAAGAGTATTACTTAGCCACGAGTGAAAATGGCCACGTCAGATTAGCCACCGATCCATTACCAAGCCAGCAAATTGCCGAGGAACAATTGAACAAGTTCTATCAGCGTGAGCCAGAAGAAACGCAGGCAGAACAAATTCAATTACGAACATCAGAAGACGATAGGAAGGAGGAATAACATGTCAAAATACAGAAAAATGAAAGCGCTATCAACTACTGGAGCTACTGCGATTTATTTGGGCTTGATGAACGCCCAGGTTGTTTTGGCGGCGGACGGTGGCGAAGTTAAAAGCAAGCTAACCAGCGCTGGTAAGACGATTCAAGGTATTTTAACTGGGTTGGTCGTTTTAGTTGGGATTTGTGTCGCACTATTTATTATTATCAAAAGAATGCCTGACGCAGACGATCCAAGAGAGAAATCAGAGGTTTATCACGCGGTTGGTCGGGTGGCTGGTTTAGTGGCCCTAGCGGCAGCGATTATCTGGCTATTACCTTGGGTTTACAGCCTATTTACTTAATTTAAAAAGGAGCCTGCCAAATGAAGAAAGGAAAAGAATTTATCTTCCCAGAAAACGTGGATAAAGATTACGGGATCTGGAAAGACTACACCTTGAAGGATTTTGGCTATGCGGCGCTGGCAGGACTAGTGGGCTTAATTTTTATTGCGATCCCACCCTATGGTCTGATCTTAGTCCTGATAAAAATAGTGATTGTTGTCTTAGCCATGACGATTGTCATGGCTATTTTAACAATTCGGCCAGTTGCGGCGCGGAAGAATATTAAAGTGCGGGATAACTTTAAGCTTAAACGCCGCTATGCCAATGGTCAGAAACTGTTTTATTTAAAACCGAAGAAGCGAGGTGAACTAAATGCGTTTGAAGAAGAACAAAACCGCCAATAAATCAGCCAGGCTAGATTGGGATTACCAACCGCCCAAAATCAATGGTGGCAAAGAAACCATTGATGACATGAGCTTGGTGGTGGGTATGTATGGTAATTACGAAGTTACCAAAACGGGTAATCTCGTTGGTATTTTGGAAGTTAGTGGGATCAACCTGGATCTACTTAATGAAACCGAACAGCAAGACGTCTTTGAGGACTATGGCGCCTTTCTCATGAGTACGTTAGGTGAAGGGGTTGATGACACCTTACAGTTCTTAGAGCCGACAATTCCCGTCAATATGACAGCTTATCTCAATGGTCTCAAACGGCGGTATCTCGCTTTACAAAAAGATCACCCCGAGCAACAGTTCAAAATCCAGCTCATAGCCAGTTATTTGGATCACTTTACTAAAGTCCAAGAATCCAAAAACATGACAACTAAGCAACATCTGCTAATCGTTAAGAATCTGTTTAAAATCTTTTTAAGAGTAATATCAAGAAAGCGAGAATGACCATTTGGCGACTTGAATTAAGGTGCCGCTCACAATTTTTCCAGAGCCGACGACATTTATCTAACCAACTGAAAGAACGCTCAATAATCCAGCGTTGTGGTAACACTTCAAATTTATGTAGCTCATTGCGTTTAGCCACCTGTACGGTGGCTTTTAAATTGGATTGAACAGTGGCGGCGAAGTTGTCCCCGGTGTATCCACCATCAACAAGAACTGATTTAACTTGTTGTAAATGTTCACAGTTTAGCGCTAGCATGGCACTAGCCCCATCACGGTCAGAAACATTGGCAGTAGTGATATGGATTGCTTGTGGCAAACCGTTAATATCAACAGCTAAGTGACGTTTTATTCCAGATATTCGTTTACCACCGTCGTAACCATGATGCTTGGCGGTATCAGTATTTTTAACACTTTGGGCGTCAATTATTATAAAAGATGTTTTAACCGAGCGTGACTGTTTTTCCCGTAGGGTAAAGACAATTTTTTTAAGCATTGATCCAAAATAGAAGGTTCATCAAGGACTTGTTCTTCAGACCATACTCGATAATAATAATAAACCGATTGCCAACGAGGAAAATCAACTGGTAACTGCCGCCACTGACAGCCGGTTTTTAAAACATAGGCCACCGCGCAAAATAAGTCGTAAAGATCATATTTCCGTGGTCTGGTTGATTGTCGTGCACCTTCTAAAATGGGACGGACTAGTTCAAATTGTCGGCGAGAAATATTACTGGGATAATTCATTACTGATCACCTTTTTTGAACTATCATACCAAATTAGCTAGATTTTAAACAGGTTCTAAGGTACCGATTAAAGACAAGAGCGTTAAAAGCTTAAACTTAGCTGTCACTCATTTAGACGAAAAGATCGAACAGGTTAAACGGGATATTGAAAATGCGTTAACGGACTTTGATGTGACGGCCAAAGTGTTGACTAGTCAAGAAGTCCAAGAGATTTTAAAGAACTTGATCAATTTTAATGGATAGGAGGCAACAGTATGAGTTTTGGTGATAAGGTCATTGATTTATTTATGCCAACTAAAAAAGAAAGACATCAAGGCAACCGCGGGTCGATTCAAATCGCCGGGCCGGTGAATGTGCTGACTGTCTTCACCGAGGGACTGAATGACGGGACCAAGGAAACCGTTGATGTCAAAGTTGACCGGCACCGCATGTACGAAGAGTTCGTCGCGTTCGAAGCGATGATTGTGCATCACGATTTGGCTGCCGCCAAGCAGCGGATGGCGCATTCGCTGGCTGTGATGAACGTGGTCGACGCAGCGCTGGCGGATGCCGGCATCAAGCTTGGCTAGCCAAGCAAAATGGTCTCGGCAGTTTCCACTGCTGGGACCATTTTTACGTTAAGCGAAAATTAGTTTGCTGAAGCCGTAATTGAGCACGATGACGACGACCTGGTCGATCAGCTTCACAATCAGCGGCGAACCGTGCATTAAGGTGAGGCCGATGAACAAAATCGCCGTGTCCGCCAGCAGTGACGCGCCGCGCAAGGTGAAGAAGCTGGCGCCTTCTTTGATCACAGTCCGGAAGGTCATGTCGGCGGAGTTGAACACGACTTTCTTGTTGGCAATGAAGGCAAACAGCACGCTGAGGACCCAGGCGATAATGTTCGCCCAGAACCACGGTATCGCGAGGTGAGTCAGGCCGAAGAACAGCACCACATTAATGCCGGTGGTGAGGCCCCCAACAATCAGGTAGCGCAAGGCTGTACCGTATTTGCTGTAAAGGGTAGTGATTGGTTTTTCCATAAAAAGGCTCCTTTCTCAGCGCTGCATGCAGGTATAAATCAACGAGGCGGTGGGCTGCGATTGGCCGTTCACCGTTAGCGGGTGAGCAGCGAGCTGATAATGGTAGGTGTGGGTCACATCGACCTGCTGGCCGCGGGTGGTGAGGTTTTGAACGGTAATCCGATATTGCCCAGCGGCGAGCTGGTGGTGCAGGCGGGCCACACTGCCAGCCATCGTTAACCGATAATGTTGCCCGGTGGCAAGGGTAGTGAGGGTGACTTGCACCTGACTACCAGCATGAATCTGAACGGAAAAATAGTTCGCTGGCGCGTTCACATCGACCACATCTGCCAGCACGGTGCCTGGCGTCACGGTCTTGGGCTTGGCGTGATACTGCACGGATAGCTGACTGCGCTGGGCGGCAATCACTTGCTTTTGTGGCAGCTGAGCGCCAAGCACACCAGCGGCCCCAAAGGCGACGAGTAAAGCAGTGGCGCCATTGAGGAGGCTAGCTTGGTTCGCCCAGCGGGGACGCGACTGGCTGGCCTGACGCGGGATGGCCGCCAAAGCCACCCAGAGGAGCGGCAAAATGGCTTGACCATAGCGCGGTTCAACTTCCCACAGTAGGGTGTGGAAAGCCAGGTAGCCAAGGGCAGTGGTCACCGCCAGCAGTGCAAGGATTTGATGCGGGTCGGTCAGATCTGGCCGCCACCGTAAGAGCTTCAGCATCAGTGCGCCCCACATGAGCAGGGTCGCGTCCACATAGCCAATCACGGTCAGTCCCTGATAGAAGCCAGCATGATTACTGTACCAACTAGGCGCGGCGCGGAAGCCGCCGTTGTACCAGCGCTGAATGCCTTGGACATTGAGCACGATGCCTAACTTCACTACCCACAACCGGATGACGCCAACCAGCCCGAGAGTTTTGATGCGCTTGGGGATGGTTTTCAAATTGTACCGCTGGCGGGCGGCTTGGCTGGGCTGCTTGATGGCACGTCCGACATCCTTGCCGGAGTAGCCGCCGTTGCTGTGCTGGTTGTAGCCCATCAAGATCCAGTTGGTCGCCGGGAACGAAAAGGCGGTGCGGGGTTGATAATTGGCTGCCACGTCAATGACTTTGGTCGCCGGCAGACTCAGCCCGAAGCCCAGCACAATCAAGAGGATGGGCAGGGTCAGTTTGGCTTGTCGCCAGAGATGCTGACGGGCCAGAATCAGGCCGACAATCAGCAGAGCTGGCAACAAGACCACCAGATTAGGCTTGAGCATGGCGCCGAGCATCACGGCAACAACTAGTCCGCTGCCGGCAAACCAGCGCTGGCGCGATGTTTTCTGCGACCAGTTCAGCAGACTCCGCATGATGATGAGCAGCACCAGCATCGTTGGCAAGTCAGAGTAGAAGACTTGCAGGTAGTAGGTGTAGGCAAACGGCGTCAAGGCGAAAAACCCGAAGGCCACGACCAGCAGGCTGGCGCGCTGGCTGAGCTGCCAAATCGTATGCAGCGCCAGGGCAATAAAGCTGTCCAACACCAAGATACTCAGCAGGTGCACCGAAAGATTGGTGCTTAAGCCCACCAGTTGCGTCAGCCGCAACCACAGGGAGAGCAGATAAGCCAGCGGCACGTTATTGGCGTAGCGCCAGAAGTAGGTGATATCCCAGGTCATGTGGCCGGCGGCGAGCTGGTCGGCTTGCGACAGTACCCGGTACGGATCGTGGTAAACGGTGTTGGGCATCACGTGCAACACGACCACCTGGGCAATCAGCATCGCCAGTAAGCCAAGGCCAATGCCCCAGCGCAGCTGCCTTGTAGACAAATGGTCAAGTCGGGGCGCCCCGAAGTAAAGCCCCGCGCCCAGGAGCACTACCACCAACAGCGCCGGCACCCCGAGCACACTGGTCAGGTTACCGATGCTGCCAATGAGCAGGCAGAGGATTAAAATTGCTGGCAGAAAGGCGGGTTTAATCTTTTTCATACCCTCACCTTAATCCAGAATCGTTTGCACCGTGTAGCGCGGGCGATGTTTAACTTCGGTGGTGAGCTTGCCGATGTATTCACCAATCACCCCGAGGCTGATCATTTGGATGCCGCCAACGAACCACAGCGACACCATCAACGCCGACCAGCCGTGCACGGTGAGCCCCAGCATTTTCATGACAATGGCATAAACCACCATGCCGACGGCGAACAGGCAGGAAAGAGAACCAAGAATCAGAATCAACCGCACCGGCGCTATCGTCAGGCTGGTAATCCCGTCCCAGGCAAAGAACAGCATTTTTTTCAGCGGGTACTTGGATTCGCCCGCCATGCGCGGGGTGCGCTTGTAGAAGACTTCGGCAGTTTTGAAGCCAAGCTTAGGAATCAGGCCGCGAATGAAAATGTTACGTTCCGGGTACTGCAGGAAGGTTTCAACCGCGCGCTTGGACATCAGGCGAAAATCCGCGTGATTCGGCACCAGTTCAACCCCTAGCAGCTTCAGAACTTTGTAGTAGCCTTGGGCCGTGGTGCGCTTGAACCAGCTGTCGGTTTCCCGATTATTCCGGACACCGTAGACGATATCGGCGCCATCTGCGTAGGCATCCACCATGTCGACGATTTTGTCAGGATCATCTTGCAGGTCAGCATCGATGGTGACAATCATGTCCGCGGTTTTCACGGCTTCACTCATGCCGGCGATCAGCGCCGACTGATGACCGAAGTTGCGAGAAAAGCGTAGTCCCCGAATCCGGGAATTCGCGGCGTGCAGGTTTTCGATGATTTCCCAGGTGTGATCCTTGGAGCCATCATCGACGATCAGGATGTCGGCGCGCTGGCCCAGAACGGTTTGCGCGGCGATTTGGTCTTCAACGGCCAGTAATTTTTGCACCGAGGAGGTCAGCACCTCTTCTTCATTGTAGGCTGGAACGACAATCGTTAATTTTGATGTGGCCATGATTTCAACATCCTTTCCGGTAAAAACTGATGCATTTTAGTTTGAATAAAGGCTTGAGCAGGCGTGACGAGCAGCCACCAACCGCCAGCTAAGCACACGCTGGCAAGCACATCAGAGAGGTAGTGGTCGCGCAGATACACCCGCGAAATGGCCACCATGGCAATCCAGCCAATGCCAATCAATATGGTAATCAGCTGGCTTTCTTGATCTTGAATGTGTGGTAGGCATAGCGTCCACAAGGTGAACACGAGCAGCGCCGTGCAAAACGTGTGGCCGCTGGGGAAGCTAGCGCCGTGATCCAGCACCAGCTGATGGAGCGGGCGACTGCGGTCAATTAGCAGCTTGAAGCCTTCCGTGATGGCGGAGCCGCCCAGCTGCAGGCCAGCGAACCACAGGCTGATGACTGGGCCTTGTTTGAGCCACAACCACAGGCACAACAGCGCAGTGAGGCCGATGACGGTGGCAGGACTGTCAAGGGTGGCGACGACTTTGAAAATCGCGGTATTCGTCGGATCAATGGCGCGCGTGGCCAAAGTGCTGGCCGCGGCATCCAATTGCGCAAGCCAGGCGGCATGCGTGATAACGCCGAGGGCTAAGGCGGCAAAGACAATCAGGCTCAGCCCGCCTAGCAATGTTTTGGTTTTAGTCGGCATCGTCGGCACCTCCGCGATGGCGCAGCGCCATGAAGGCGGCAGGCGCTAAGGAAATGACAACGATGGCCAGCATGATCAGTTCGAAATGGATTTTAACGACAGCAATGTTGCCGAACAGGTAACCGGCGCCGAGGGCTACCGCCACCCAGGTGATCCCGCCAAGTACGTTGTAGGCGGCAAAGTCGCGGTAGCGCATCTGGCTCACGCCAGCGGTGAAGGGGATGAAGGTGCGGATGATCGGCATGAAGCGGCCAAGGAAAATCGCGGCTTTCCCATGCTTGTCGAAGAAGCGCTGCGAACGTTCGAGGTAGGCGGGTTTGATGAAGCGGCTGAGCTTGGCGCTGTGCGCGAGGCACAGCCCGAAGTGTTCACCGATTTCAAAGTTAAGCGAATCTCCAAGCACCGCGGCCACGCTGAGCAGGCCGAACAGCACCCAGATGTTCAAACTGTGATTGGCCATCGCCGCCAGCGAGCCGCAAAGAAATAGGAGCGAGTCGCCAGGCAGAAAGGGCAGCACCACGACGCCGGTTTCAATGAAGATCATGGCGAACAAGCCAAGATAGATGAGTGAGCCGAATTGACTGATGAGCTGCGGCAACAATTGATTAAGGTTAGGCAGCAGTGTAATGAGTGCGGTCATGATGTGTTCCCCCTTGACTGAACTTTCACGATGAACCCAGCATAACAACAATCCCGCGGTGCGCCCACTCATGAAAACTAACCCGAAACTCAATAATCTTCAGCTTTCACCGCGGCAGTGCCAGTATCAAGGGTGATTTAGCTGAAAAATATTCAGATTACTAATATTCGGCGCAAAAAAACCGCTCAAAAATATTTTTGAGCGGCATGAAAAAGTTTATTTGGTGGAGAAAATCAACGTGAAAATGGTGCCCTGCGGCTGATCGTCGGCGACCGTCAGCTCACTATTGCTGAGCTGAGCGAGTTGCGTGGCAATGGCTAGCCCTAAGCCGGTGCCAGCTACCGTGCCGCGCACATCGGCGCTGCGGTAGAAGCGCTCGAAGATGTGGCTTTTATCTTCAGCACTGATGCCGCTACCTTGATCTTTCACCGCCAGGGCCGCCGCCTCATTAGCCTGTTGGGTGAGGGTGACGGTAATTTGGCTGGCCGCTGGCGAATACTTCGCGGCATTGGTGACTAGGTTGACCAAAATTTGCTCAATCGCGCTTTCGTTGCCGGTGATATGGATGTCAGGCTGAATCTCGGTGGTGACGGTTTGTTCGAAGGTCCCAGCAATTTTTTGCATGATGGTAGTCACTGTGGCACTGAGATCAAGCGGGGTCAGGTCAAGCGCGAGCCGGTCGGCGCGGGAAAGTTGCAGGAGCTCATCAATCAAGTGCTGCATTTGCCGGGATTCCTCGGTGATGTAGCCCACCGACTTGGTAATGATTTCCGGGTGATCCTTGCCGTGACGTTCAATCAGCTGGGCGTGGCTGCGAATAGTGGCAATCGGAGTGCGCAGCTCATGGGCGGCGTTCATCACGAACAGTTTTTGCTGCTCCTGGCGTTCATTCAACATGCTCAGCAACTCGTTGAAATTACCAGCGAGTTCCGTCACTTCAGTCGGTTGCGCCGGGACCGGTAGCCGCATCGCGCCAGGTTCTTTGGCGCCGGCAATCATCTGGGTCGTGTGAGACAGCGTGGTCAGAGGATCCGTCAGTCGCTTGGTCAGCCGGCGAATGTACAGCGGCGTGGCCAGCAGCGTCACCGCCAGCAGGATGGCAGTGACTTCAATCACCCGCAGCAGCACCGCCAGCTGGGGATTCATGTTTTGCCACAACGTGTAGTAAATCCCGCGCGCGTGCACCATGCGATGATACAGCAGCCCGGTGCCTGGGCGATAATACACATTCGTTAAAAACGGCACCTTAGTGGGGGTCACTTTTAAGACTTTTTCCGCGTGCGGGGAGAAGTATTGGCTGACTTTGGCATCGGCGCGCTTGTTGTGGACATAAACATAAGTGGCGCTGGTGTCCAGGGTGCTGTTTTTGCGCCAGCTTTCCCAGTCATCATCGCCATCAATGTCGGTTTGCTTGAGACTGGCGGTGATATGACTGGTGGTGGTTTGAACCTCTTCCAGCAGCTGATGGCCCACGGCGATGATGATAGCAGCGCCGAGCAGCAAGGTGACAATGATGATGAAGCGCATCATGCTGCGCAGCATGATGGCTGCGCTAGATTGTTTGTTTTTTTTCATATTAGGGCCTTATTCCGCCACGTGTTCGGAAAGCATGTAGCCCACGCCGCGGACAGTGTGAATCAGCTTGGGCTGGCCCGTCGTGTCGATTTTGCTTCGGAGATTGCGAACGTAGACGTCCAAAATGTTGGGTTGGCCGTCAAAATCGACGCCCCACACAGTGTCTAACAAATCCTCGCGTGAACAGGGCTCGTTTTGATGACTGATGAGTGCCACCAGCAGCTCGTATTCTCGCTGGGTGAAGGGGATGATGGTACTGCCCCGGGTGACGCGTTTGGTGTCCGTATCCACATTCAAATTGCCAGCAGTATACACGGCGGCAGTGGTGGCCGCCGGCTGCGAATGGCGCAGTGCCACTTCGACCCGGGCAATCAGTTCTTCCATTTCAAATGGTTTGGTGACATAGTCGTCGGCGCCGCCGGTCAGCCCGGCCACCTTATCGCCGATGTAATCGCGCGCCGTCAGCATGATGATCGGCACCTGGCTGGTTTTGCGAATGCGGCGCAGCACACTGAAGCCGTCCAGGTGCGGCAGCATCCAGTCCAAAATGATTAAATCAATCTGGGCCTCGTTTTGCCGGAACATGTCCAGCGCGATTAGGCCGTCATTGGCCCAGAGCACATTGAAGTTCTCGAGCTCGAATTCGGTTTTGAGTGAGTCGGCTAAGCCCGCCTCGTCTTCGACTAGTAAAATGGTGGATTTCAATGGTCTTCTCCCTATGTGAATCGTGGTACTGTCAAACGTACCTCTATTTACCTTGTTTTATTTATTATTTTTAGGTGTTTTTTCTTATCTTGTGTAAAGAAAAAACACCTGGATCTATTTTTCTGTTATCCTTGGTGTACCACCAACAAGAATTTCCAGAAGAAAGGAAGATCCGCGTACATACACCATTATTAACTTATTTACTTCAAATAATCAAGCGACAACGTTTTTTTATTCTTCCGGTTTGTAAAATTAAGTTAGAAATTTAAAAAGCCATTTGTGATAGACTTTTGAGTGTCAAAATCAAAAGAAAGGCTGATCACAAATGACCTATACTCATCTTACCATAGACGAACTTGCCACAATTTATTCTTTTTGGAAACTCGGTAAAAAGGCTTATCTAGTGGCCCCAGCGTTCCATCGGAGTGCTGAAACTGTGTATCGTATTTATCGGTTTCTTGACGCTGGCGGTACGATTATTGATTACCAATGCCACTATCGAAAGCATAAACAACATTGTGGGCGTAAACCAATTCAACTACGCCCTGATGAACTGGCCTATATTCAAGCCAAAACTCAAGCTGGTTGGCAACCAGATACCATTATTAATCGCCAAGAACGGGCTTTCAGCTGTGGGGTTCGAACCCTTTACCGCCTTTTCAAACGCGGTGTTTTGGGGTTGTCGACCAAAGATTTACCGATGCACGGCAAACGGCACCCTAATGGTTACATTGAACGCCGTGGGAAAGCGGGTCAATTGGGCAGGGATTTAAAGAATCGTTATCAGGACTATCCTAATTTTAATCAAGAATTCGGCCATTTAGAAGGTGACACGGTTCAAGGTAAAAACCATCAGGGTGCGGTAACCACGCTGGTTGAACGACAAACTAAGGTCGCAATTGTGCTGAATTCGCATACCAAGTCGGCACACGATGTCAATCGTAGTTTAGCAGGATGGCTTTCGAAGCTGCCACGACACCTATTTAAGTCAATTACGTTTGACAATGGTAAGGAGTTCGCCGGTTGGCGAACCATTGCTAACCAATTTGATTTAAATATTTACTTTGCCGCTGTCGGAGCACCCAATCAACGTGGTTTAAATGAGAACACCAATGGTCTGCTGCGTAAAGATGGTTTACGTCACAATCTTATTATGGACCAGCTATCAGATGGATTTGTTCAAGCAGTTGCCAGTCGACGAAACCACATCCCACGAAAAAGTTTGGGTTACCAGACACCTCTGGAAGCATTCATCAGTCAGATTACAGATGAACAGTTAAAAAATTTCTAACTTAATTTGACAATTCGGGTCTCTTATTGTTAGCGCAACTAGCTAATATTTTTGTTCATTCCCTTTTACCCGCGGCTGACAAACATGTCTTCAAACGCTTTAATCAATTTCAAGTAGATGATAAATTACCGATCTTGGCCGCAGATATCGGACCAGAACCACTTGATTTTGAACAGTTAGAACCTGTCTAGTATCTGCTGAATCTGGTAGAATTGTGGAAAACCGACTGAGGAGTTTGTCATGCCAAATTATCCAAGCAATATTTCTCGAGCGCAATTTGCGTTAATACAACCTGATTTAGAAAACTTCCGCAAGCATACAAGACCGCGTCGTTATGATCTTTATGACGTATTCAATGCCATCCTTTACTCGCTTACTACAGGGTGTCAATGGCGTGAATTACCGCACGATTTCCCGGAATGGCACACTGTCTACCGCTATTACGATATGTGGCGAGATAAACCAGACCCGACAGCTGATTCGCTATTAGAAAGGCTTTTAAAAAAACTGTTGCTTCCTATCGCTTTGCACAGGGCCGATCGGCCCGAACGTAGTTTGTGATTGTTGATGCTCAAAGTGTTAAAACCACTGATTTAACGAAAAATAGTGGCTACGATGGCGGCAAAAAGATTTCAGGGATTATGCGTCATATGGCGGTTGATATTAATGGTTTACCACAAGCCATTCTCGTGACACGAGCTAATGCATCAGATCGTTCAGGTGCATTGGCTCTGTTTAGTTTGGCTAGCCAAAATTTGGAGCTGGTTCAGCATGTCATGGTTGATGGTGGCTACACTGGCAATGACTTTGCGGATCAGGTGAAGCTCATTTTGAATGCTAAGACGACGGTAGCTAAACGCAACGAGTTGCATATGTTCACGGTGTTACCGCAACGATGGATCGTTGAACGTTCATGGAGTTGGCTAGACAAATGTCGGCGACTTTGGAAAAACTGTGAACGTGCCCTTAACAGCAGTCTTCAAATGGTTGTATTGGCCTTCCTGAAGATAGTTCTTAAAAGATACTAGACAGGTTCTAAGTGAATCAGAACAGAAAGAATTATTAACTAAATACGTGCAAGATAATTTTGTCGATCAAGGTATGGTAGCTGACGTAGCAATTCATCGTGATCACCCGGATAATCCGCATGCTCATGTGATGTTAACTAATCGTCCCTTTAACCCCGATGGTACTTGGGGATTAAAGGCAAAAACGCAGTACATTAAAGATGAAAATGGAAAGCAACCTCTAACTAAAAGTGGGTTCCCAAAACAAAGAAAAATTTGGTTAGTTGATTGGGATAAAAAGGAAAAAATTAATGAGTGGCGGCATAATTGGGCAACAAGTGTTAATCAGTCTTTAGCACAAAAAAATATTCCCGATCGAATTAGCGAAAAATCATTTGTCGATCAAGGAATTCAAGAGACACCTACCCAACATGAAGGGATTAATAGTCAGAGACAAAATAGAAAAGTGTTTAATCAACAAGTTAGAGCACAAAGAAGCACTCAAGCTAAGTATCATAATATTAACGAAAAGATCCGAAATCATGAACATTTTGACGCATTAACTGACGAGTTATCATTTTCCGAAAAGCACACGATTAGCCACCTAAGTCAACAACTGAAAACTTATGTCGATTTAGAAAACTTAGATGACAAGCAACGCATGCTGTTTAATTGGAAAAACAGCTTATTAATTAAACATGCGATTGGCGAAGATGTGACCAAGAAATTACTCACGATTGACCAGCAAACCACATCACTAGCACAAGCTAATCAGTTGTTAAATAAAGTGGTGGACCTAGCAACTAAAAAATTATATCCGGAACTTGATTTTGAACGGACGACGGCCGCTGAACGGCGGGAACTAATTAAAGAAACTAATAGCGAACAAACGATTTTTAAAGATAGTGAATTGACTGAACGGTTAGCGGATATTCGAAATGACTTATTAACCCAACAATTATTGACGTTTACCAAACGCCCATATACCAGCTGGCAGTTAGTTAATCAGCAAGCCCAGACGATTGAGAAGCAATTAACCACGGTACTAGCCAAACATGGTCACCAGTTAGACGATTTGAAGCATACTGATCGGGGCATACTAGCCGCTTATCAACCTAATGAACTCGAACTGATTTCAAAAGCGGTGAAAGATTTACGGGTCATTCGGGAAGTTAAAGCCGTGGTACAAACCCAATACAACAGCATTCTAACGACTGCTTTTCCGGACAGTGACCTTGATAAGCTAGACACAATTGACAAAGAGCAAATCTATACCGCTGTGGTTTACTATGACCCAGAATTAAAGCCATTAAGCGCCAATAAGCTTAGTCAATTACAACAGCAACCACCAGCAATCTTTACTAGTCAGCAACACCAAGCTGGTTTGAATTACCTGTTAGGTAAAATTGAATTAAAAGATATTCAGGATCATCGGTTACAACGGGTCTTAAAACATGACGGTACCCGGCAACTATTTCTTGGTGAATGTGGGCAAGACAATAAGGTGGATCACAAAAAAATCGAAGCCGTGCAAACCCGTTTGAAACAACAGACAATGCAGTTTGACCAATATAAGCAGGAACAGATTAATGACTATCAGGCCAGTAATTATTACCCAACTAGCCCGAAAAATACTTAATGGAAACCGGCACAGTTAAATTAATTTCATTGGAAGGCATTGAATGGATAAGGAAACAAACAAAAAAAGGGCTGTAAAATTTCTGGTATTGGTGATCACGCCAATGCCAGTTTTTTATTGTCTTATTCCATCATAAAAGGACGCTATGTCCTTACATGTTACGATTAAATCACCACAAATCAATCGAAAGTGAGGAAAACATAGTGTCCCTAGATAATGATTCTATCCTAAAACTGGTCAAATTAACAGATACTAATCTACATGTTGTTGATATTTATTCTGAAAGAAAGCGGGGTGTCGTTACTCAAATCATTGAAGCGACCCTTTCTTATCCGCTGTCGCACTGTCCGCATTGTCACAGTCAGAACTTGATTCTGAATGGCAAACGAACGGTCAATGCTAAACTGACTTCGATCAATGGCAGCCCTATCCAACTGCGAGTTCATAAGCAGCGCTATCTGTGTCATGCCTGCGGCAGGACCTGTGGAGCACAGTCCAATAATCTGACGTTCAATTACACCCTGACCCCTGGGGTCGCCCAACAGACCATCAAGCTGGCCAAGCAGTCATTGGCCGGGACAACGATCGCCGCGTTAACCGGCATCTCAAATACCAGCGTGGCACGCATTATCAACGCGGAAGTACACCAGCCTTATCGCTTAAAAGAGTTGCCGGAGAACATGTGCTTTGATGAGTTTCGATCTACTGGTCATTACATGTCATTCATCTGTTGCGACGACGATTCCCATCGGCTAGTAGTGACCTTGCCAGGCCGACTGTCCAAAGACATCATCGACTATTTTGAGAGTCGTTATTCCTTGACTGAGCGAAAACGCGTTAAGAGCGTCGTCGTCGACCTGAATGCCCAATATTGCCAGTTCATCCATCGTTTATTCCCCAACGCTGAGTCAGTCATCGATCGGTTTCATATCATTCAGTTGGTCGGACGTGCATTAGACGCAGAACGACTGCGTGTTCTGTACACCATTGAGGACCATAAATCGCGCCTTTATAAGGCCTTGAAGTCCCAGTGGAAACTGCTCCATAAGGATCAGAATGACCTGAACACTAGTCAGCCCGTCTTCCTACGGGGCATCAATGAATATATGACCCAACAGAACGCAGTGGACTTAGCACTCTCCGCGGATCCACGTCTCGCCAGTGCCTACCAGAGCTATCAAGACCTGATGGCCGATATTCGCGGTCACCGCGTCCAAAATCTTGGAACGCTCCTCAATAACTACCAGCCAAAACATTCAGCCATGGACACGGCCATGACCTCCCTTAAGAAAAACTACCAAGCCGTGATCAACAGTTGTCGTTTTTCCTATTCAAATGGTCCCATTGAAGGTATTAATCGTAAAATCAAGACACTAAAACGAAATGGATACGGCTTCCGGAATCTGACCAACTTCTTTAACCGGATCGCCCTGATTCGAGAGTAAACAAAAACGCATCTGACATAAAGTCAAATACGTTTCAAAACTCTCTACCAATACCAGTTGACAAAGAGCCAGAAAAGTTCGCCGATGAATGAATTCAGCAGCAGCGCTGGATTAGATATGTAGATAACTACGTTTGAGATCTGTTGGCTCCCAGTGTCGTCAATCAACCCAACTCGGAAGCACAGAAAACCGATCAGCATGATCAAGAACATAATCATCGTCTGACCGAAAATGACACTTACGATTGCCACAGCAGTTCCTTCTTTCAAATGTCGATATCTTTCATTATAAAACGACTATTGACTAAATTTGAATAGGCAATTAGTAGAAATCCGTTGTGCACAGTCTGAAAAACCACCAGATTCTAGGCCTTTTGGGCTTCGAATCAGGTGGTTCGAGTGAAATTACAATACTTTGCGACCATTATAGTGCCCTTCGGCTGACACGTGGTGGCTCAGGGTGTACTCTTGGGCTTTCGGGTCCCAATGAATAGCGGGCGCGGTCAATTTCTGGTTTGCACGTCGCGACCGTTTTTTAGTCTTTGACGTCCGTCTTGCTGGTACGGCCATGATCAAAACCTCCTACTTGGTGTTTGCTTGTTGACGCTTAATATCTTTAATGGTCTTCTTTGCGCGGTCCCGCGTTTTGGCGTTCTGCTCTTTAAATGACGGTAAGCGCTGGCTAAATCAGTTTTTTCCATAATAACGGCCTCCTTAACGGCTGATTTCGCGGAAAACGACTGGTCGGCGCAACTTTGGTGAATACTTGCGCAGTTCCAGTCTTTCCGGGGTGTTGCGAACGTTCTTACTGGTTAAGTAAAGACGTTCGTGGGTTTCTGCTGCTTCTAAAATGACGTGCTTTCTCATGGGTTTCACTCCTACCGAATCACCAGACTGAATGCAAGGATTGTTATCGCTCGGATAATAAGATTCTGAAAGCGGGTCCGTCAAACCAAAATAATGAAAACAAGTCTTTGACATCTTTCAACAATCGCGTTACGCTATAATTCGTTAGATTGCTAACGAAAACAGGAGTGTGAATTATGCAAGAAACAAAAACAACTCAAAAAATTGACCCAAAAGTCATTGCCGCGGTGATTGCTACCGGGCTGATGTCGTTTTGCGGGGTCATTGTGGAAACGTCGATGAACGTCACTTTTCCCACGTTAATGAAACAATTCAACGTCACTACCAGCACCGTACAGTGGATGACGACTGGCTATCTGTTGACCGTGGCCATCATCGTGCCGCTGTCAGCTACGTTCAAGCGGCGGTTCAAAACGAAATCGCTGTTTATAACGGCTAATCTGCTGTTTATGGCTGGCGTTCTGATCGATGCAACGGCCCCGGCCTTTACATTGTTATTATTCGGGCGCATCGTTCAGGGGTTTGGGACCGGGATTGCTCTGCCACTGATGTTTAACATTATTTTGGAACAGGTACCCATTAGTAAACGGGGGCTCATGATGGGGGTCGGGACCCTCATTACCGCAGTTGCACCAGCGATTGGGCCAACCTTTGGCGGCATCGTTGCCAACTATCTTGGCTGGCGCTTTGTCTTCATCATTCTGTGGCCGTTATTAATCATCTCACTGGTTATCGGCATCATGACGATTGAACAAAAGAGTCAGATTCGTAAAGTACGGTTGGACGTTCTCAGTGTATTGCTGATCATGGTCACGTTTATTGGCTTGATCGTGGGCTTCAGTAACATCGGCAGTGCCAGCTTTCTAAGTCTGGACATTGGTGGCGCACTGCTCATCGGTGTCATTGGACTGGTCGGTTTGGTGTACCGGTCAATGCACATTGCCCAACCCGTTATCGATCTGCGCGTTATGACAACCGGCAGATTCAGCGGCCACGTCTTATCATTCTTCCTATTACAGTTGATATCGTTAGGGATGTCGTTCCTGTTGCCAAACTACATTCAGCTGGTCAACGGCTCAACCTCCACGATTGCCGGGCTGGTCGTTTTACCAGGCGCTGCCTTGGGGGCTGCCCTGGCACCGATCAGTGGCCGGATTCTCGATAACTTCGGTGCCCGAAAACCAATTTTATTTGGTTGCGGATTGGTATTGATTTCCCTGATCGTTTTCACTAGTTTGGCGCAAAATATGAGCAATATCGTCATTATCAGTGTATATTTGTGCTATATGTTTGGTATCGGATTAGGCTTTGGCAATATCATGACAAGCGGGTTAGCGGAATTGAGCAGTCAGCAGCAAAGCGATGGGAACGCGGTTTTAAACACCCTGCAGCAGTTTGCCGGCGCCACTGGGACGTCGATTGTTTCCGCCATTGTGGCGGCCAGTCAATCCGGCCACGGCACACAGGCACATTTAACCGCTGTTGGGACGCAGCACGCACTGCTGGTCCTAACGATCGTTATGGTCGTGTCACTCGTGTCGTTGATCCGCTCAGTCCGCAAGACAACAGGCCAAACAGAAAATTAGAGGAAACTAGGTAAAAACATGGCATCTAATTTTGGTGTATTAATTAAGCGCGCAGCCAATGACCAGGACAAGGCAATGGACGCCTACGCCAGGCAATACGGCCTGACGGGGGTCCAAATGTCGATGATTGATTTTCTGGGACGCCGGTCAAACGACGTTGTTCTCCAGCGCGATATTGAGGCAGAATTTAACATTCAACGTTCCACGGCAACGGTCCTGCTGCAACGTATGGAGCGTAAGGGTTTCGTGGTGCGTCAATCGGCAGCCAGCGACGCCCGGCAGAAGCAGGTGATCTTAACGCAAAAGGCTGTGGGGTTGAAACAGCATGTGGAAAGTTACATTGATAATCAACAAGCCAAAGTCGAAGCGGCTTTTTCACCAGCTGAAATGGCCATTGTTAATCGTGCGTTGAAGTTTTGGATCGAAGAGAATAGGAAGTAACGCCTGTCATGTGGAGCGTTAGAACAGGTTGCAAGTAGTTACGCCATTTATCGCTTCGTGACGCAGATTGACCTTGCGGGGTTGCTCTGAAGTAATCGAAGCCACCGGCCGCCAAATTACTCGCACAGAACGGTGCCAAAGTCGTTTTAGGTGCTCGGCGTGAGGAACGGCTGCAGAGCCTCGTTAAGGAAATTACGGATGCCGGCGGGTTTGCCAGCTATTCCGTGACTGACGTTACCAAGCCAGATGATTTGAAGAAACTGGTTGCTAAGGCACAGGCTGATTTTGGCGGTTTAGACGTGATCTTCAACAATGCCGGAATCATGCCATCATCACCCATCAGAAACTGTTTGAGGTCTTTGAAAGACGCTTGAATTTCCGGTAAAATATGTAAAAAAAAGGACTTCATTATGACTGATTATCCAAGCAATATCACTCGTGACCAATTTGAATTGATTCGCGTTGACCTTGAGACGTTTCGCAAGCGTACATGTCCTCGAAGGGTGGACCTATTTGATGTCTTCAATGCAGTGCTTTACGAGCTTCGTACGGGCGCTCAATGGCGTCAGTTGCCGCATGATTTTCCGAAATGGCAAACCGTTTACACTTACTTTGCCATGTGGTCAAAACCATTAGCTAATTCGGAATATTCCCTGATTGACCTGCTTTTAAAAAAATTGTCGCTCGAGAGCGATTACGAATGGGACGATCGGTACGAACGTCGTTCGTAATTCTTGATGCGCAAAGCGTCAAAAATACGGCAACACCCCAAAATAAAGGGTATGATGGCGGCAAGAAAATCAGTGGGATTAAACGCCACCTTGCCGTTGATATTAATGGTCTCCGAACGGGACGGTGCGATCGCTTTACTCGCGTTAAATGAAGAGCAGTTTGATCTTGTTCAGCGAGTGATGGCCGATGGTGGCTATACAGGCGACAACTTCGCCCAGTCGGTCCATGCAATCATTGGTGCAGATGTCATTATCGCCAAACAAAGTGATCTGAAGAACGGTCAAGTAACGCCACAGCGCTGGGTCGTGGAACGTAGTTTCAGTTGGTTAACCAACTGGCGACGGCTTTGGTTCAATTGCGAACGCAAGTTAAATACCAGTAAAGTCATGGTTGCTATGGCCTTTATAGGGATCCTGCTTGCTCGTCAATAGAGACCTCAAACAGCTTCTTATAGATTTTTGAAATTTACAACCAATACTAAAAGGAATAAAAAATAAAAAAGGCCACTAGGGTATACCCTATTGGTCTTTTTTATTTCTGTGCTATACTAGGAATTACAAGTGTTCATTAGAACTGTCCAAAAGGAGAATTGGAAATGGCTAAAATCGGTTATGCGCGTGTGAGTTCCAAGGAGCAACATTTAGATCGACAGTTAGCGGCTTTAAAAGACGTTGATAAATTATTTACGGATAAATTAAGTGGGGCTAACACTAATCGACCAGAACTGCAAAAAATGCTGGCCTATATTCGTGAGGGTGATATTATCCTGGTCACTGAATTAGATCGCTTAGGCAGAAACAATCAGGATTTAACTAAGATCATGAACTCCATTCAAAATAAGGGTGCCACCCTAGATGTGTTGAATTTGCCGTCCATGACAGGGATCGCTGATCCTAACTTACGCCAATTGATGACCAACCTCATTATTGAACTGTATAAGTACCAGGCTGAAAGTGAGCGTAAGCGGATCATTGAGCGCCAGCAGCAAGGGATTGCCTTAGCTAAGCAGCAGGGTAAATATCATGGGCGCAAACCCCAATACACCCAAGACGATCCCCGCTTGCAACATGCTTTTAAGCTTTACGAGGCAGGCATGAGTGATGTCGATGTTGCCCGTAGTACAGGAATTAAACGGACAACCTTTATAAGGTATCGAAAGAAATTTAATGTTAACAGATAATAGGTATGACTAATTGTTGAAACCTATTTATACCACCAAATAAATACCTTTATGCGTTTTATGTATTCCATTAGTACTACTTTTATCTTGATTTTGTGTTCTTAAAGTCGTATTATGTAGGAGAACAAGGTATTCGTTAAGTGTTACCTTTATCTTTATATGTGAGGAGGAAAGTGTGTTATGCAAGTAATCAGTTTTATGGCTATCAAAGGTGGCGTTGGTAAAACCACAATGGCATTTCAGTTCGCCAAATTTTTACAAACACAAGATCAAAAAGTTTTGATGATCGATTTGGACGCACAGAAGAGTTTGACGGGCACTTTTGAAAATGAACATTTTAATTTCAGTGCAAAGCCAACCATTGCAGATGTCCTAGAAAAACCAAGCTCCGGGTTAATTGAGACACAAGTTCAGGATAATATCGCGATAATTCCATCAACTAGCAACCTGGAAGAAGTAGCAGATCGTTTAGCCTCAAAACCAAATAGAGAATTGCTATTATTTATGTGGTTTGTTAAAAATGCGCAAGAACTGAATCAAAAATATGACTACATAATTATCGACTTGCCACCAGCTTGGAACCTGTTAAGCAAAAATGGTGTAGCTGTAGCCGATAAAATCATTTCTCCAATGGAACCAAGTCGATTTGGGTATGAAAGTCATACAAAAGTATTGCAAAGTGTGGGAACTTTACAAGATGAAGTTGTTGATCCAGTTAGTGGTAAATCATATATTACTGCCAACGTATTCTTTTTAGGCAATCGAATCAAACACAATACTAATTCTTCTCACGAATTTTTATCAGCACTCAAACATATAGACAATGTCATTGGGGTTATCCCAGAAAAGGAATTAGTTAACGCTAGTATGCTTGCAAAGGAGGGCATACTAGAATATGCAACCCAGAATGACAAGTTGCATGAACAAGAGCCATTTCTCAAACTATTAAGTGACGTGTTTTCAGAAATCCAAAAACAGGGGAATGATTAACTTATGGCAAACAAATTTGAAAAGTTTTCAAGTACCAACAACGATTACCAAGTGGCTAGAGACATTCAGCAAAAAGATGCACTTAACGAAAAATTGAATTGGGAACGAAAAGTAAAGACAAGCTTCTCAATTCAACAAAAGAATATTGATCGTTTAGATGAAATGGTTAATCAGTTGAACGCAAAATCAAGATCAACCTTATTAGATACCATAATAGAAAATGCTTATAGAGACTTTCAAGAATAATTGAGCGGGGAAAATGATGAAATCACAAATAGTTGATAGCAACAATTGATACGAAGACCTTGTATCTGATCAACGGGCTCAACGGACCGATGGGGGCTGATAAAGTATACAAGACAGAATAAAGTTGCCGGTAGGTAAGCACTATGCTAGACTATGACTAATTTAACAACCGAATAAAGAGATCAAGCTAAACAGAAAAATCCCCGATTCACGAGGAATCGGGGATTTTAGGTTTAGCAAGTAGCTAATAGCGAGCTACTTAGATTCAGTCGACTTTGACTTGCCGGAAAAAATCGACTGAACATTGTTCTTAATTTGTAGGTTAATTATACCGCAAACCAGTCCGTAAGGACAAGTGAGGGATAATTAAAAACAAATTAAATCCAATGGACTAAGTAGCTAACCGAAGCTATTTAGTCCATTTTTGTTGTTAGAAATTAAAAAAGTTGCCGACTGGGCAACTCACAAACAGACACATGCTGGTAAATTACAAAGCCGATCACGACCAATGTTCGCTTTGTAATTCAGTTAGAGCATATCAGATTTGTATTGTAATGCAAGTCGAATGTTTTAGCAACTCTCTTTTGAGACAGCGTGCGTCAGTCAAGAAAGGGAGTTTTTATTATGACAAAATCAACAAATTTTAATTACTATGAAGCAGATAACGTATATGGAGCCTTATTTTTCCAGTTCCCTAAGATATTAATGTATGGCGAGCAATATAAACATTTAAGCAGTGATGCTAAATTGGCTTATATGGTACTGAAAGACCGGCTAGAGTATTCTTTGCGTAATCATTGGGTTGATGAAGATAATCATGTTTACTTTATTTTTACCGTTCAAGAACTACAAGACTTATTTAACTGCGCTACTGAAAAAGCCGTTAAAATAAAAAAAGAATTACAAACAGCCAATCTATTAAAACAAATTCAAATGGGATTTAATCCTAAAACGAAAAAGAATGAACCGAATCGTTTATACCTTTCCAAGCTCGATGTGAAAGCTACTGATGTCTATTTAAGGGGTGAATATGGACAAGAAACGCCGAAATCCCTTGCTACGAGCGGAATTTCGAAAATCGAAAGTCCGCATGACTTCGTTGAATCCCTTGCTACGAGCGGAATTTCGAAAATCGAAAGTCCGCATGACTTCGTTGACAATAGCTCTCAATCCCTTGCTACGAGCGGAATTTCGAAAATCGAAAGCAATCTATATAAAGACTCTAAAAACATAGATACTAATAGATACAATATAGATACTCAAAAGTTGGACTTTTCCACAGCCCATTTCTCACCAGCAGAGATTCAAAAACAAAACCAGGATCTCATAAATCATGCTAATGACTTCTTAACTGATGAAGACAGTGGCTTACCGGTTTTCTTAGAACCAGAAGCTGTGCAACTACTTAGTTTTTGGTGCCGTACCCCACAACAAATGCGGCGCTTCATTGGCATTATCTTAAATGCTAAATACCGAGTTGAAAAGGATCATCAAGATATTGGCGTCATAATCCCGCTTGACGACGAAGAACTAAAACCTTTGATGACTAAAGCCTTAAGACGCTACTTTAACGCCCTAAGAAGCAATGAGAAGCATATCAAGAACGTGGAGAACTACTTATACGGCACTATGCAAAACCTATTTGGGATTTGGTGGAATAAACAAGCGGCTAGAGAATATGCGGCTAAACACCCCGAAGAACAGAACACTGACAATGAGCGTTATTGGAATTGAACGCCGTATAAGCTCATTTAAGCCGTTTTAAGTGTTGCAGTGCATAATTATATTAAAACTGCTTTAAAATCGCTTAGAAGCAAAAATAGGCGCCTTAAGTGGTTGAATAGGTGATGACTGAACTAAGTGAAAGTGAAGGGAGCCTTTTAAATGATCAAACCAAGCAAAGAAGTCGAAAAAATAGAGCAATTGCTGGCTGCCCCCTGGGCCGTTGATATTCAAGGCATTTGGGAACAAGCAGCCCATAACCCAGATCCTGATAAACGCAAGCTGTTTGACGCGTTACACACTTACCTCTTAGATAAACGCCAAGAGCAAATTATCAATGACAAGCATTTCGTGATTTAACATGAGTGAGCCAAAGAGATACATCATCGTGGCTGGGATAAGAGGCGCTGGTAAAAGCACTTTATATCGCGCGAGACCCGAATTATTTACTCACTCCAAACGATTAAATACCGATGAAATCCTCCCAAAAAATGGGTGGCGATTGGCATAAAAATCGTGATAACTTTAGGGCAATGCGCGAAGAAATAAAACAACTCCACGCGGCTTTAAATACTGGGCAGAGTATTCATGTTGAAACAACCTTATCTGGGCAAGGAAAGGCACAATTAAATTTAATCGAGCGGGCTCACCAAAATGAGTTTGAGGTCACGCTTTTATACGTGGCGTTAAAAAACAAAAAAGTAGCAATTAATCGGGTTCATGAACGGGTCAAAAAGGTGGGCACGGTGTACCAGATGAAGTTGTTGAAAAACGTTATTTACCAGCAGTCGCATTCAAAACTGATAATGTCGTGATCTATGATAATAGCCAAAAATTTGTGTCAGTTTACAGACGAGATCATGACCAGGTGATCAAAAATAATTTGCGTAACTTTCTTTGGATAAATCCAAAAATTACCTTTGAATCCGCCATTTAAAAGCAACTAAATGACTTTGTTAAAAATAATCCAGATTTAAAAATTAGAAATCCCATGAATGATTCAGAAAATAAAAACGATCGGCCTAGTTACTAGGCTGATCGTTTTTGAGCTTATTCGGCTTATGGGAATTAACGTAATCGGTAAATGTTTTTAAAAGCTATTCGGTTTGTTCGACTGATAAGTTATCAGCCTGAAAGTATTTTTCGAGTAAGGCTCCTTTTTGAATTAGTCGGCGAGAACGGGCTTTACGGGCTTGGCGGTTTTCATAGTATTTAGATTGCCGTAATTTAAAATCTTCTTGTTCAATTTTTTGCTTTAAACGTGCTTGCTGCTCGACTAGTTTTTCATATTGATTAGACATGGAATTTCCCCATCTCGTATGGCTAATGATCTACGGGCTCTACCTTTAAAAATTCAGAAAATTGCTTAGCTAAAAGCTTAATCTGATCGTTAGACAAATTAGCATAATCTAAATTGGCTTGACTGATGATTTGTTTACCTAGCCGTTGTTCAATCTTATTTTTTTCGTCCTTAATTTTTTGATTAAGGGCTTTTAATTTAGCTTCTTGTTTTTCTAAGTTACTTTTATACACAACGATCCCTCCAATCATATTAGAAATAATCACCTAAACTATATCATATAGGAAACGTTAAGTCGAAGTATAAAAGTTGAAATAGCGAAGCGGAAGGCATACACTAAAAGTAAATTCAGGAGAATAAGCAGACCGAGTGAAACGAGGTCAATGCGCACTTACACTCCACTAAAAATTAGTGGAGGTTTTGTGCTTAAAATATGTCTCAGAAGTTGCCTTCGGCAACAACTAAAAATCCAAAGAAAACTAACCAAAATTAATTTGATCTAACATAGTTTCGGTACTGGCTTGGTCTAAGCCTAAATAAGCTAAAGTCATGGCTTCACTTGAATGATTTAATAAGTGCATGACTAAGCCAATATTGTAATTGGATTGCGTATAAACGCGATAAGCCCCAGTTTTGCGCATCGTATGAGTACCTAGATAATTAATGCTTAAAAGATCGCCGACTTTGCTCATGATTTTATAGAACTGTTTTTCCGTAATATGCCGTTCTGGGTGTTGAATGGACGGAAAGAGCCATTCAGAATCCAGCTTATGATCAAGCAGCCATTGACGGTACAATAAGAGCTCTGCTTGAACAGGTTTAAGGTACAAGGTATTCGGTTTACCAGTTTTTCGGTCATGAATAAACGCATTTTGTTTAATAGAACCGTCCGGATTAAAAATATCGGTTTGTTTTAAGCGCATGACATCACTGACTCGCAACAGTGTCGCTTTGCCAACTTGAAAAACTGTATAGTTACGCCGGCCAGCTTTAAAGTTGTTGAGTAAGGTATCTTGCACCTCTTTGAGAACGTTTGAATCTTTGATGGGTAAGACAACTTGTTGCATAGTTTTAGCTCCTTAAAAAATTGATTTTTAGTACAAATTAAAGTACAATATTAAGTACAATGAAAGGGTGGTAAATATGACATTAGCACTAACACAGAGCGATTTTCGCGCTAACCTAAAAAAATATTTAGATCAAGTTAATGACGAAGACGAAACCGTTTATATTGCTCGTTCAAATAGTCGCGCAGTAGCCATCGTTTCACAAGAAAAAATGGACTGGCTAGAAAGAGCATTAAAAGCTAAAGAAGGTTCGTTAGAATATGCAATTGCACGTGATCAGTTAATTAAACGCCATGTTTTACCTGACGATGAAATTGTTGAATCAGATGATGATTATTGGGGTCAGTTTAAATAATGAAAAAACTAAGATTTAAACCACGTGCAACCTTTAATGCTGATCTAAAACGGTTAGCCAGTTTAGACAAATCTATTATTGATGAAGTTCGAGCAGCCATTGACCTGTTGCTTGAGCAACAACAATTACCACCAGAATTTGAGGATCATGAACTTAATCGGCGAATGAGCGGGTATAATGAATTTCACTTACGAGATACCCCGAAAAACAAAATACCAAGCGAAACTAACGATGTTCTGGTGGTTTATACGATTGATAAAGATGAACTAGTCTTAATTGGCATTCGAGTCGGATCGCATGATCGTTTATTTCCTGGTCAAAATCGTGCTAAAAGGTATCGAAAAAATAACGAATAAAAGAAGCTATTTCTGGTATATAAAAATAAATAACCCCTAATATCTACATTATAGATATTAGGGGTTATTCTTTCAACGTTTTCGAGGGGGCATTTGTTAATTATAGACCCTAAAATTGCTTGTGGGATTGTAACTTGGCGGTTCTCTATTCAGTTACTAAAGTAGGTAATACTTCTTTTGCAGTATATCAAGGCCCAAAACAAAACATCAAATGAAGAAGCCACCGAAAAATAACAGGATACCACCTAGAAGGCTGAAAGATAAATAAACTAAGGCAACATGTATATTCTTAGCTAAAGAAAATTCTATAATTTCATTAATCATGGTAGAAAAGGTAGTAAATCCGCCACAAAATCCAGTTCCTAAAAACAAATACCAAGCAGAATCGTGAAGTAAGTATCTAACAATAATTCCTAAACAAAAGGCCCCTACAAGATTAATAGTTAAGGTTGCCAAGGGAAAGTTAGGAATAATTCGAGCACCAATGAATTTAGTTATATCATATCTACTAACAGAACCAAGCGCGGCTCCTATACCCACAAAAAGTAGCGTTCCCATTTCAGAATTAAACCTTCTTTCTTAAATTGTCTCCCAGAACAACACCTAAATAGGACATAACAAGTCCTAAAATAATGCTACTTAACAAGTAGGAAAACGCATCTAAATAATGACCTTGTTGAATTAAATTGAAAATATCATAGGTAAATGTTGAGAAAGTTGTAAAGGCACCGATAAGTCCCGTTCCAATGGCTAAAGTGATAGTAGCAGGGATTCTCTCTTGTAACGCTAAAAAATGATTCACTAATCCCAGACCAAAACAACCAATTAAATTAATGATAAGTGTACCTAGTACTGTACTGTGATTGATAAAGTAACCGATAACCATATATCTCAATAGGCCTCCCACAAATCCGAATAAAGCGATTCTTATTTCATCCATTTACCTTAAAATCCTCTTTTCTTAATTTATTTCTAAACAAAAAGTAGCCGGAAAGATTCTTCCCAGTTACTTTTGTGTTTATTAAATCTCAAATTAAATGATAATCAGTTGAGATTAACACTATCGGGGAAATAAGCTAGATATGTGCAGCCAATCGAATAGATGTCAGCACAATGCCCGTTAATAAAGTGATCACGATTGCTAATCCAATCAAGGATGGGCTGAGTGCGGCGATCCCCCAGCCGTTAAGTGCCAGAACCAGTGTCAATGCACAGTTGCCGCTGATTGCTATTGCCACGGCACGACTGGGTCTGCCAGCCCAAAACGGCTTTTGAGTGCGGGTCATCAGGATCGTCAGCATTGCGCTAAAAATCAGATAGACGTAAAGGCCGGTGCTGACTTGTCCAGTCGTTAGACCAAGCCGTTGCAACCAAGTCAGCCAACCGTAGCCGACCGCTGACCAGCCTATGGCCAAGATGCCAGCAATCTTGCTAAGTTTGGGCAGGTTCCAGCTTTCTGGCTGGTGGGTGATCGTCGTGCGGTCAGTGCCGAGCACAAGGGTCACACAATCATTCAGGATCGCGACCAGGATCATCGCGTTTAAGGTTAGTGGAATGAAGTGGAGAATCAGATAACCTAATGTCAGCAGGAGTGTCAGCTCCGCGGTGCGTGAAAGCTTGGTGATCGTCCAGGTCATCATGCGTTGATAGACGCGGTGGCCGGCATCTAGGATCTCGATGATCGGCGTCAGGCCGTCTGTTAGCAAAACCATGCGCGCTGAGCGCTTGGCGAGATCAACGGCACTGTCCACGGCTATACCAACGTCGGCTTGTTTCAAGGCGGGTGCGTCGTTGACCCCGTCGCCGGTCATACCAACAACATAGCCTTCACCTTGTAGACACTTGGCCATCGCCAATTTGTCTTCTGGGGTCACGTCGGCGATGCCTGCGAGGTCTGCAATTTTGGTCCCGACATTAACCTCGGTGTACGAGCGCACCTCACCGTTTAGCCCAACTGCTTGGGCAATCGCGGCGGCAGTTTTTTGGTTATCGCCAGTCAGCATGATTACTTTGACGCCGCGTGCCTGCAGAGCCTTGATGGCAGTTGCGGAATCTGCCCGAGGTTGGTCCTGGAGTACGAACAAGCCTATTAGTTGTGAATCAACGACCACGGCTGCCGTACGTCCTTCGGCGTAGTCGACCGCCGATAGGTCTGGGTGGTTGGTGGCCACCGCCGCCAACTTTTTCAATGCGCCGACTTTCACGTTGACAGTGGCGCTGTCGGTGACCACAGTGGCTTGGGAGTAACCAATACCGGAGGTGAACGGCGTGAATTTATGCTGAGGCCAGGCCTTAATGTTCTGTGCTTGAGCATAGTTGAATAACGCCGCGTCAATCACGCTGGCATTGCGCGTATCTGCTGCACTGATCGCCAGCTGGATCACGTCGGCGTCTGGGAGCGTCGACCAGTTGTAGAACGCGACCACAGAGGGCTTATTGGCGGTGATTGTACCGGTTTTATCCACGAGTAGCACATTCATATTGGCGGCTTCTTGAATACCGGTGAGATCGGAAACCAAGACGTGCTTGGTGCTCAAAACCTTGGCTTCGACCGAGTTAGCAACGGCAAAACTAGATGGCATAGCAATCGGAATCGTTGCGATGAACAGCATTGCCAGAAACGGCAGCATGGCGACCAAGTCTTCGTGGCGGACAATGGCCACGATGATCAATAGCACGGCCAACACCGCATCGAGTGCAGCTAGATAGCCGATGATTTTGCCCAAGAGCTTCTGCAAATGCCCCGGCGCCGAGCTTTGGTTGATCAGGCTGATCGTTTTTCCGCTGCGGCTATTAGCACCGGTGGCGGTGACGATCGCTAAGGCATTGCCGGAGAGGACTTCGGTGCCGGCATAGGCTGTATCACCAGGGGTGCGGTTGACGGCCTTGGCTTCGCCTGTGATACTGCTTTCGTTGACTTCCAGTATGTCCGTCAACAGGCGCACATCGGCAGGGATAATGTCCCCTTGGCGTAGGCTGATGAGGTCATCAACGACTAAGTGCTTGGCTGACACCTGTTTCCACTTGCCATCGCGGCTGACCGCGGCGGTCGGCGATAAGTCATGTGATAGACTGCGTAAGACTGTGTTGGCGCGGTGAGATTGAATCGCGCCATTGACCGCAGCAAAGAGCAACATTAGCACGATGAACCCGGATTGGATGCCCTTGCCTAACACGATTTCAATGATCAGCGCCGCTTCGAGTATCCACGCGCTAGGCTCCCACAGGCGGGTGATAATGGCCGTGGCAAAGTTGAAGGGGGTTTCGGCCACTTCGTTGAAGCCATCGCGGGCCAGTCGCCGGTCAGCTTCGGCCTGGGTGAGGCCGTCTAGAGTATTTTTTTCAGTCATAGTAGACACCTGTTTTCTGCAAAATAATAAGTGGCCGCGCAAATATCAGTGCCCGGGTCAGCGCCGTGTAAAGCCTTGTTGATCTCGGTATTGACGTTGGCCACGGCCTTTGAGACGCCTTTGCCTTGAAGCCGGGCGCCGCCGTCGCGCAACTCGACGGCTTCTTTTTCGCCGGTCGATGCAACAGATGGTACCTCCGCGTGGCCGAGCGTACCATCTGATAGGATAACATCGGCCTCAACTGTTGGATTGCCACGAGAGTCAAAGATTTCACGAGCTAGAGCTTTTTCAATGTAAATTTTCATACCAATACTTCCTTTCTTAAGAACGAAAAAATGACGTCTGTTTATTCACACTTTTTTAGTGAATAAACAGACGTCATCAATCCTTACGAATATTTAAAGGCGAACGTCATCGCCGTGAACTTATATATAAAATATACACTTAAAGAACAAGAAAACAAATGATTCAGGTAAAAAAGGACGATACACTGTTATTCAACTCACCATCTAAAAACTTAGTCGGTGGCTCTTAGACCAAGTTTGCGAACATGAAAATACGAATACTGCTTTAATTTATTCGCTTAAGCAAATAAATTAAAATGTTTGGTTTTCGCCGCCAATAAAGTTATTCCAATCACTTCACCAGTATACTGGCTTTCCTGACACTGTGAATAATTGATTGGTAATCATGAATTAAAAACATTTAACGAGATCCGCTACTAGTTATTTAGCCGTTTGATCCAGTGCCGGGGATATTCTGAGAGTACCATGCATTGATTACTTGGTAACAAGAATAAAATTATTACCAAAAATGCCACCAAGCATTTTTGGTGTTTGAGGTATTATTGTTGTTTACTGAACTGGAGGGAGTAAGGTTATCTTTTTTAAGAGTAGTTGACTTAAATGCTTCAATTTTTTTCTCAGCCATTAGTTGCAATTGTTGTGATTGATCTAATAATTTGTGCATTGATTTTAATTGTGCATCTTTTTCTTTAATTTGACTATCTTTGATTGCTAATTGTTGGTTGAGTAATTCTATTGTATTTTGATGCCTATTACCGGTTTTACTAGTAAATGTTACTCCTTCTGGTTTCTGGTAGTTTCCACCAATGAAATGTTGTTTTAATAGTAAATAGCCTGAATTGATAACAACTAGAGTTTGTACCCCGTTCCTAGTCACGGTTTGCACATAGTTTGCTCTGAAGTTTGTATCTAGTTTTTTTCTAATGGCTTGTTTTGATACACCAAATTCATCAGCAAGCTCTCTAATGGTTTTAGGCATGATTTCCAAACCCCTTTCGGAGTTCAGCAAGTGCTTCTTGTCTTGCTTGATCTCTTATTTTTTGATCATGTTCAGCTTGTTTTTCAGCCAGTACCTGTTTTTCAGTTGTTCCTAAAGGCAAGCATTTAACTTTGTCAATTGCACGCCACTTTTCTTTATCTGATAATTCATCATTGTGCTGAATGTTAAAGAGTTTTTGACGCTCATCTTGAAATTTGCCTTGAGAAAAATCATTTGCGTCCTTTCTTTCAGGTTTCCAAGTAAAAGAATAACCGATAACTGGTTTTCCTCTGCCTTTACCATATTTTTTTCTAATCGTTAGCCCTCTAAAAAGCGGGGTTAATTCTTCTCTAATTGGCTTAATAACCTTTTTGTCAACATTTGAAGGACTATTCCAATAACTTTTAGGTATATCAAGCAATTCAAAAAAATCTTCTTTAGAGAAATAAGAATAGCCAGTAGTTCGAAATTGCTTAATTAGACGAAACATTGTTTTAGCGTAACTGCTTTTTAAATTTCTAAATTCTGTTAGGGCATAACGAACCCAACTTTCTAAATCGTTTAGCAAGTGCAATGCTTTGGGATAAATCTGAATATCAACATAAGGTTCTTCAGCTTCACCTTTAATTTCAAATTCAGTAAACATAACAAAAAATTCACGATTTAAGCCACTCTTACTTCTACGGCCAAACCTAAGGCTGAGGATCTTTTGGTATGTATTTTCAATATCATCAATAAAACGTTTATTTGCGGTTGGTTTATAGTTACTAAGCTCTTTTAACTGGTCAAAAGAGAAACGAACAGTTTTATTCCCTTGATCCCGCATGCGGGAAACAATTGAAAAAAATAAATTCATCTCAATTGGGGTAAATTTTCTCAAGGGAATAGTATTCAACTCAGGATCATACTTAACTAACTCATTAGACAT